>DASZCE010000268.1:0-12797 GCA_035943455.1 Gaiellaceae bacterium
GCCGGTACCCCGCGAGGTGCTCGAGCGCGTGACGACCGCGGCGGTCGTCTGGTCGCCGAGCGGGGGGTTCTCCCAAGGACTCCGGCTCGTCGTCGTCACGGATCCGGAGCTCCGTCGGAAGATCGCGGCCGCTGCGAAGGAGGACGAGCTCGCCGCGCACGGCCATACGCCGTGGAAGGCGTTTGCGCCCGCCCACGTCGTCGTCCTGACGCGCGAGGACGACTATCACGAGCGTTACCGCCAGCCGGACAAGCTGAAGATCACCGGCGGCCACGAGATCGACTGGCCGGCGCCCTACTGGTACGTGGACGCGGGGTGCGCGGCGATGACGCTGATGCTTGCGGCGATCGACGAGGGACTCGACACTGCCCTCTTCGGCGTGACTGATCTGCCGGCGCTCCACGAGACGCTTGGGCTACCCGACGACATCCGCTTCGTCGTGGTCGTGACGATGGGATACCCAGCGGCCGCGCACGACGAGGCGAGCCGTGGCGCCAGCGTCTTCACCAGGCGCCGGAGGCCGCGCGAGGAGGTCGTGCGCTGGGAGCGCTGGTGACGCCGGTTCACCTCGATCACTGCGTGATCGCGATCTCTGACTGGGAGCGCTCGAATGCGTTCTACCGAGAGGTGCTCGGCGCCGAGATCGTGGAGCTCGACCGCGGCCGGTGGGCGTACCGATTCGGCGAGGTGCAGCTGAACGTCCATGGGCCGGGCTCGGCGCCGTCGCCGGTCGCGCGCCTCCCGATCCGGCCAGGCAACAGCGATCTCTGCTTCCGCTGGCCCGGTCCGATCGACGCCGCCGTCCGGCATCTGCAGGAGCGTGACGTCGCGATCGAGGAAGGACCGGTGCGCCGGCGCGGAGCCGGTGGAGAGGGCACGAGCGTCTACTGCCGCGACCCCGACGGCAGCCTGCTGGAGCTGATCTCCTACACGGACTGACCGCGGAGGCGGATCCTGAACGAGGCGGCGTTTGTCGACGAGCTCGCCCGCACCCGGATCGGCGCGACGTTCAACCAGTACGCCGGCTCCGCGCTTCTCCGTGAGCGGCTTGCCGTGTACTTACGCGGGCGCAGGGACGCTCGCTACCTGCTCGTCGGCGAAGCCGCCGGGTACCGCGGCGCCCGGGTGAGCGGCATCCCGTTCACCTCCGAGCGGCAGCTCTCCGGCTCGGGCCCGGCGGAGGCGACGGCGACGATCGTCCACCGCACGCTCCGCGAGCTCGAGCTTGCGGACGAGGTCCTGCTCTGGAACGTCGTCCCGACGCATCCGCACCGTCCCGGCGAGCCCGACTCGAACCGTCGGCCCACGAGCTCCGAAGTACGGGACGCCATGTCTTTCCTGGGTGAGCTCGCCGACGGGCGCCGCGCGATAGCGGTCGGCCGACTGGCACACGCCCTCGTCGGCGGCCCGTACGTACGCCATCCGTCGCACGGCGGTGCGGCGGCGTTCCGTATCGGCCTCCTGCTATCCATGAGCCGATGCAGAGGCTGCTGATCGCCGCTGCGGCGTTGGTCGCGGCCGCCGTCCTGTTCGTCGTCCTGCGTCCCAGCGACGGCAACGAGAGCAGCCCGGCCGCGACAACGACCACCACGCCGACGACGACCGTGCCGCCTCCGCCGCCGGCGCCTCCGCCGCCTGCCCGAGTGCGGATCATGGTGAGGGACGGAAAGCCAGTTGGCGGCGTTCGTCGCGTTTCCGTCGCCAAGGGGCGGCGGGTCGTCCTCACGGTCAGCTCCGACGTCTCCGACGAGGTTCATTTGCACGGCTACGACGTCATGCGCGACGTGGCGCCGGGGAAGCCCGCGCGGCTCGCCTTTCGGGCGACGATCGTCGGGACGGTCGCGGTCGAGCTCGAGCACTCGGGCGTTCCGCTCGCCCGCATCACGACGCAGCCGTGAGCCTGACGCTGCCGCTCGCACACGGGATTGGAGGCGTTCGCGACCCAGTCCTCCCGGACTGGCTCATGTACTACGCGGCCGCGCTCGTCCTCATCGTCAGTTTCGTCGCGCTGGGCGTGCTCTGGCGAAAGCCGCTGCTCGAGGGGCGCGACGGGGGAAGGCCGCTCGGCGGGCGCTGGCAGAGGGTGATTCTCTGGGCCGGGTGGCGCGTCCTCTTCGGCGCCGTTTCGCTCGGCCTCGTCGTGGTGATCTGGCTTGCGGCGCTCGTCGGTCAGCCGGATGCCGCCGAGAACCTGGCGCCGACCTTCATCTGGGTCCTGTTCTGGCTCGGGCTCGTTCCGTTCGTCGTCCTGCTCGGGAACCTGTGGTCGGTCCTCAGTCCGTGGCGCGCCGCAGCGGACGGCGTCGCGTTCCTCTGGGCCAAGAGCGGGCGGACGTGGGAGCCGGCGGCCGAGTACCCCGCATGGCTGGGACGGTGGCCCGCCGCCGTCCTGCTCCTCGCGTTCGCGACCCTCGAGCTCGCGTATCCACGCTCTGCGGAGCCGCGCACCCTCGCGCTCGCGATCGTCGTCTACAGCTGGATCACCTGGGCCGGAATGCTCCTCTTCGGCCGCCGCACCTGGATCGAAAACGGTGAGGCGTTTCACGTGTACTTCGGTCTGCTCTCGCTGATGGCGCCGCTCGCCGTGCGTGAGCGCGACGGCGGGCGGCTCGTGCTCGTCCGGCCCCCGCTGACCGGCCTGACGGCGAGACAGACGACCCGGGGCACGGTCGCTTTCGTCGCGGTGATGCTGGGGTCCGTCGCGTTCGACGGCCTCAGCCGCGCGACGTGGTGGCAAGACCGCCTCTACAACCTGGAGGCGAGATACATCGTCAACTCACCGCGGACGGCCGATCTCGTCGCGACCGGCTTCAACCTTCTCGGCCTGGTGGCCGCCGTGGCTGCGGTCGCGCTTCTCTTCCTCGCCGCCGTCTGGGCGGCCCGGGCCGTGGCCGGAACGCCGGAGAGCCTGGAAGGTGTCTTCGTCGCGAGCCTGATTCCGATCGCGCTCGCGTACTCCGTCGCCCACTACTTCACGTTGCTGATCAACCAGGGGCAGTTCGGGATCCCGCTTTTGTCGGATCCGTTCGGAAGAGGCTGGGACCTCTTCGGCACCGCGAACTTCACTCCGTCGCTCTTCAACGATCCGAACGCGATCTGGTACGTGCAGGTCGGTGTCCTCGTCGTGGGCCACGTCCTTGGCCTCGCGCTCGCCCATGATCGCGCGGTCGCGATCTGGGGCTCTGCTCGGACCGCTGCCCGGACGCAGTACGCGATGCTCGCGCTGATGGTGCTCTACACCTGCACGGGCCTTTGGCTGCTCTCAGCGAACTGATCGTGGCCCACGGCGGCGTCGCCGGGGCGGTCGCCGAGCTCCTGTTTGCCCTGCTGATCGTGGCGATTGCGCTGGCCGCGTGGGTCGGCGCGCGGAGAGACAAGGAGTAAGCCCTTGCTATCCTTCGCCGCCGGCGGGCCGAGGGTCCGCCGATTTGTGATGAAGACCTGGAGTGCAAAGCCGGGCGACGTGGAACGCCGCTGGTACGTCGTCGATGCCGATGGCAAGACGCTCGGGCGTCTCGCCACCCGCATCGCCGATGCGCTCCGCGGCAAGGACAAGCCGCAGTACACGCCGCACGTCGATACCGGCGATTTCGTCGTGGTCGTGAACGCTGACAAGATCTCGGTGACCGGCAAGAAGCTCGACGACAAGGTCTACTACCGGCACTCCGGCTATCCCGGCGGAATCCGCAGCCGGACGCTCCGCGAGGAGCTCGAGCGTCGTCCCACCGAGGTGATTCGGAAGGCGGTCAAGGGCATGCTGCCGCGGAACCGGCTCGGCCGCGCGCAGCTGACGAAGCTGAAGGTCTACGCGGGGCCCGAGCATCCGCATGGCGCCCAGAACCCCCAAGAGCTGAAGGTCGAGTCGTAAGTGGCGACTGCTGCGCAGTACCAGGGCACCGGGAAGCGGAAGACCTCGATCGCGCGGGTCATCCTGCGCGCCGGAGATGGCGCGACCTGGATCAACGGCCGGACGCTCGAGGACTACTTCCCGCGCTCGTCGCACCGCACGACCGTCCTCGCCCCGCTCAAGGTCGCGGGTGCCGAAGGGACGTACGACCTTCGCGTTCGCGTCGAGGGCGGCGGCCCCACCGGCCAGGCCGGCGCAATCCGTCACGGCATCGCCCGCGCGCTCGTCGAGGCCGATCCCGAGCTGCGCACGGTGTTGAAGCGCGAGGGGTTCCTGACCCGCGACGCCCGCAAGGTCGAGCGCAAGAAGGCCGGCCTGCACAAGGCTCGCAAAGCCCCCCAGTTCAGCAAGCGCTAGTGCCCCTGGCCGGCGCGGCCTCCCGGCGGGCGGAGCCCGCCTCCGGCGGACGCCTGACGCCGCTCGGGGTGCTCCTCTCGGCGGCCCGTGCAGAAGAGCACTGTTCCCCCTCGATACGCGCCGCCAGCGGCGCCCCAGCGCCACTAGCACAAGCGCTAGTGCCCCTGGCCGGGGCCGCCTCGCGGCGGGCGGAGCCCGCCTCCGGCGGACGCCTGGTGCACGGTGCCGCCTCGATACGCGCCGCCTCCCGGCGGGCGAAGTCGCTCGCGGCGTGACTGAGCCGTTCTCCGTCATCCGCCTCGATGACGTCGAGGCCCTTCCGACGTTCGGCGAGCTGAAGTGGAAGCCTCTGCGCCGGCCGCTAGGCGTGACCGCGTTCGGCGTGAATGCCTACTGGGCCGAGCACCCCGGAGACGAGCTGATCGAGGAACACGACGAGCTCGGCGCCGGCGCCGGTCATCACGAGGAGCTCTACGTCGTCATCGGCGGCGCCGCGCGCTTCACCGTCGCCGGCGAGGAGTTCGATGCGCCGACCCGCACCGTGGTCTTCGTTCGCGACCCCGCGGCCAGGCGAGGAGCCGTCGCCACGGAACCGAACACGACGGCGCTTGCGGTCGGCGGCGCCGCCGGCACGGCCGAGGTCTCGCCGTGGGAATGGGTCGCAACGGCGATCCCCGCCTGGCGGAGCGGGGACTATCCGAGCGCGCGACGGACGATCGAGGAAGGGCTGCGTGAGCATCCCGACAATGCGAGCCTCCTGTACGACCTCGCCTGCCTCGAGGCGCTCCTCGGAGAGTCCGAGGCTGCGACTCGACATCTCCGCAGGGCAATCGAGCTCAGGCCCGAATACGCCAAGGACGCGGCGCAGGACGAGGATCTCGCCTCGATCCGCGAGCATCCGGGCTTTCCATCGTAAGCTCCCGCCGATGGCACGCCGGTACTTCGGCACGGACGGCGTTCGCGGCGTCGCCGGCAAGGACCTGACGAGCGAGCTCGTCGAGCGGCTGGGCCGCGCGGCGGCGCTTTGGTCGGGCGGCGGCCGCGTTTTCGTGGGACGGGACACGCGAGGCTCCGGTCCCGAGCTGGAAGCGGCCTTCGCCGACGGAGTCGCCTCTGCCGGCGGGAACGCCGTGCTCGGCGGCGTGCTGCCGACGCCGGCCGTCGCGCTGCTGGCGCTCGACCTCGGTGCGGTCATCTCGGCCTCGCACAACCCGCCCGAGTACAACGGCGTCAAGTTCTTCGACCGCGACGGCCAGAAGCTGACCGACACCTCCGAGGAGGAGATCGAGTCGCTGCTCGACGAGCCGCCGAGCGAGCGCCGCGGGGCGATCGACCGAGTCGGCGTCTCCGCCGACAGCTACCTCGATCACGTCATCGACCGATTCGGAAGCGATCTCTCAGGGCTGCGGATCGCTGTCGACTGTGCAAACGGTGCGTACTCCGAGATCGCGCCGAGAGAGCTCGAACGCCTCGGCGCGGACGTTCTCACGTTGGCGAACGAGCCCGACGGCGCGAACATCAATGTGGGGTGTGGCGCCACCGACCTCTCGCTGCTCTCACGCGTCACGCGGGAGCAGCACGCAGACATCGGGGTCGCCTTCGACAGCGACGGCGACCGGATGCTCGCCGTCGACGCCGACGGGAATGCGGTCGACGGCGATCAGATCCTTGCGCTGCTCGCCCTCCACCTGAACGTCGACGTCGTCGTCGTTACCGTGATGACGAACCTCGGCTTCCACAGGCTGATGGAGGAGCACGGCATCCGGGTCGTCACCACCGACGTCGGTGACCGCTACGTGCTCGAGGCGCTCCGCCGCGAGGGCGCCATCCTCGGCGGCGAGCAATCCGGCCACATCATCTGCCTCGACGGCCACGTCACCGGCGACGGACTCGCAGCAGCGCTGCTCCTCTGCCGAGCCCTCGATGGGACACCGCTGGCCGAGGCTGTCGCGGTGATGCCGAGATTCGTCCAGGTGAAGGAAAACGTGCCCGCTCGCGTCACCGAGCTTCCGCCTGATCTGCGCAAGGAGATCGACCGCATAAACGACGAGCTGAACGGCAAGGCGCGAATCGTGGTGCGGCCCTCGGGCACCGAACCGCTGGTCCGAGTTCTGGCCGAGGCTTCAGCCGAGAAGGATGCGAGCCGACTCTGTGGTAAGATCTCAGCTCTCGTTCGTAGAGAGCTCGGTTGACTGACCCCCGACGCAGGGGGTCGGGTGGGCCGGGCTCTCATGCGTTCGAGGGGCGACTCGATCTGGCGGCCCAAATCGAAGGAGCTCAGGATGTGCGGAATCATCGGATACGTCGGTCCAAGGGCGTGTAAGCCGCTCCTCCTCTACGGGCTCGAGCGCCTCGAATACCGGGGCTACGACTCCGCCGGGATCGTGCTTCGCGAGAACGAGAGTCTCGATTACGTCAGGGCGGTCGGCAACCTCAGTCATCTGAAGGCGGCGGCATCCCTGAACGGGTCGAGCGCGACGACCGGTCTCGGCCATACGCGCTGGGCGACTCACGGCCGAGTCTCCGAGGAGAACGCGCACCCGTTGACCGGCTGCGAGGACGGCCGGCTCGCGCTCGTCCTCAACGGCATCGTCGAGAACTACCGTGAGCTGAAGGAGAGCCTTCAGAGCGAAGGGCACAGCTTCAGCTCCGAGACCGACGCCGAGGCGGTCGCCCACCTGATCGAGCGCCACTACGAAGGCGATCTCGTCGACGCGGTCGTGAAGGCGTACCGGGAGCTCGAAGGTCATTTCGCCTTCGTCGTCATCCATCACGACCATCCAGAGCTTCTCGTCGGCGCGCGGCTGCAGTGCCCGCTCGTGGTCGGCGTCGCCGAGGGCGAGATGTTCCTCGGCTCCAACGCCGCAGCGTTCCTCCGCGAAACGCGCCGCGTGATGTTCCCCGACGACGGCGACGTCGTCGCGGTCACCCCCGCGGGCGCGACGTTCGTCCGCGCCGACGGCGGCGCCGTCGAGCACGACATCGTCGAGCTCGACTGGGACGACGAGAGCGCCGAGAAGGCGGGTTACGAGACGTTCATGCTCAAGGAGATCTACGAGCAGCCAGACGCGATCCGGGAGACGATCGGCGACCGGGTCCGCCACGGCCGGCTCGTGCTCGAAGGTCTCGGCCTCGGAGACGAGGAGCTCAAGACCCTCCGCCGAATCGTGCTGCTCGCCTGTGGCACCGCCTACCACGCGGCCGTCGTCGGCCGCTACGTGATCGAGGAGTGGGGCCGGGTGCCGGTGGAGCCCGACATCGCGTCGGAGTGGATCTACCGCAACCCCGTGATTGGACCCGACACGCTTGTGATCGGCATCTCACAGTCGGGCGAGACGCGCGACACGATCCACGCGATGCGGCTCGCGCGCGAGAAGGGCGCGCATACCGTCGCGATCACGAACATGATGGGCTCGCAGATCACCCGCGAGGTCGATTCGACGCTCTTCACGCGCTGTGGCCTCGAGGTCGGCGTCGCGGCGTCGAAGACGTTCACCGCGCAGATCGCACTCCTCTACCTGATCGCACTCAAGATCGCCCAGGTGCGGGAGACGCTCCCCGCCGACGAGATCGAGTTCATCCTCGACGAGGTCTACGAGCTACCCCGGAAGATGCAGCAGTTTCTCGACGGCAGTCACCCGATCGAGGAGATCGCTCAGCGGCACTTCGACAAGCCGTTCTTCCTCTACCTCGGACGCCACATCGGCCTTCCCGTCTGCCTGGAGGGCGCACTGAAGCTGAAAGAGATCTCCTACATCCCGACGGAGGCGTACTCGGCCGGCGAGATGAAGCACGGACCGATCGCGCTTCTCGACGAAGAGACTCCGGTGGTGTGCGTCGCAACCGACTCGCACGTGTACGACAAGATCGTCTCCAACATCCAGGAGACACGGGCGCGCGGGGCCCAGGTGATCGCGATCGCGACCGACGGGAACGAGGACATCCAGCACCACGCGGACGACGTCATCTACGTCCCACGGACGCCGGCGTTCCTCCAGGCCGCGCTGGCCGTCGTCCCGCTCCAGCTCCTCGCCTATCGCATCGCTCGCCTGCGCGGCCTCAACGTCGACCAGCCGCGCAACCTCGCGAAGACGGTCACGGTCGAATAACCCGAACGAGGGAGGCCGGGCCCGCCTCCGTTCGGAAGAGTGGGTGAAATGCCTGCGGCGCCCACGGCACGTCAGCTCCTGCTTGCCGGCTCATCGATGTCGTTCGCCGTCGTCTTCGCCGGCTTCGTGCTCTACGAGCGGACGGGGCTCGGGCTCGCCCACTTTTTCTATCTCTCGATCGCACTGATGGCGATGGCCACCGGACCACGCATCGGCGCCGTTGCCGGCGTGGCCGCGACGGCCCTCTATGTGGCCGGGATCCTCGTCAACAAGGACATCCCGTCCACCGACGTCTTGACGGGAAGCACCGTCATCCGCTTCGTCACGTTCGTCAGCATCGGGGCGCTGATCGGTCTCTTCGCGAGCAGGAACCGTGCGATGGTCAACGAGCTCCGAATCCTGGCCGAACGAGACGTCTTGACGGGTCTTCCCAACACGCGCGCCTTCGAGGCCGCGATCACCAAGCGGCTGGAGGCGCGACGGCCGTTCGGTCTTCTGCTTGCGGACATGGACGCACTCAAGGAGCTGAATCAAGAGGCCGGGCCTTCTGCCGGCGACGAAGCGCTGCGGCAGGTGGCCGATCTACTCTCGCGCTCGCTGGCGCCCGAGGACGAGATTGCGCGGGTCGGAAGCGACGAGTTCGCCGTGCTCGCCTCGACCGCGAAGCTTGACGATGCAGCCGATCTGTCCACCCGGCTCGAGCTGGTGCTCTCGTCGCACGGGGCGAAGGCAACCTTCGGCTGGGCCGTCCATCCCCAGGAGGGCGACAATGCCCTGGCGCTGTACCGCGCCGCCAGCGAGCGGCTGTACGCGCGGAAAGTGATGCGGGGTTACCTACGACCGGCGAGAGCCCTGACGGCGTAGGACCGTCTAGTCGGAAGGACGTCGCCGCAGCTGCTTCGTCTCGCTGCGCCGCCGCTTCTGCTCCAGCCGCCGCTCCCGCGATGCGGCCGTTGGCGCTGTCGGCCGTCGCCGTCGCTCGACGCGCAGCGCGTCGCGGAGCAAGGACACGAGGCGCTCGACGGCAAGCTCGCGGTTGCGCGCCTGACTGCGCTCGTCCTGGGCGACAGCACGAAGCACTGTGCCGGCGCGACGAGCGACGCGGGATTTCTGCGCAGGCGTGAGCGCGTCGGAGGCTTCGACGTCGAAGGTCGCCTCGACCCGCGTCTCGGTCTTCTGTGCGTGTTGTCCGCCCGGGCCGCTCGAGCGTGAGAAGCGCAGCTCGATCTCGGAAACGGGGATGGCCACCGTCCTCGTCACCTGAATAGACTCGCCGTCCATGGCGGCCATTCTGCTCGACATCGACGGCGTCCTCCACGTCTCCGGGGAGGTCATCCGAGGGGCTCCGGCGGCGGTGGTGCAGCTGCGCGAGAACGGCCACCGGCTGCGGTTCGTCACCAACAACACCACCCATTCGCGGCGGTCGCTCGCGGGCGAGCTCCGCCAGCTGGGCTTCGAGCTCGACGACGAGGAGCTGCAGACGACGGCGCTCGCCGCCGCCCGTGAGCTGGCAGGACGGCGGGTACTCGCCTTGACGATGGCCGCCGTCCTCGAAGACCTCGAGCACGTCGAGTTGGTCGGCGAGGATGCCGATGCCGTGCTCCTCGGCGGCGCCGCTGAGACCGAGGAGACGAACCGCGTGTTCTCGTACATGAACCTCGCGAGGGCGTTCGCCGAGCTCGAGGCGGGCGCAGAGCTCTACTGCATGCACCGGAATCGCTGGTGGCAGACCTCGCGGGGCCCGCTGCTCGATTCGGGTTGCTTCGTCGCCGGACTCGAGTACGCCTCCAACGTCGACGCCACTGTTCTCGGCAAGCCGAGCGCCGCCTACTTCGCCGCCGCGGTCGAAGCACTCGACGCAGAGCCGGAGCTGACGTGGATGATCGGCGACGACATCGATTCCGACGTCGTCGGCGCCCAGCGATTTGGTCTGCGGACGGCGCTCGTCCGGACCGGCAAGTTCCGTCCCGACGAACTCGAGCGCTCGACCGTGACGCCTGATGTCGTGCTTTCGTCCGTCGCCGACCTACCCCGCTGGCTCGAGGAGATGCTGTGACACGCGTCGGAACAGACATGATCGAGATCGACCGGATTCGCGAGGCACTCCGGCGCTATTCGGGCTTCCGCGATCGGTGCTTCACCCTTGCCGAGCAGAGGTACTGCGAGAGCCGGCCGAACCCGGCGCAGCACTACGCCGTCCGGTTCGCCGCCAAGGAGGCGGTCGGCAAAGCGCTCGGCTTCGGCGTGGCACGGCTGTTCGCCTGGCATGACATCGAGATCTCGGGGCGGCCGAAGCCGTCTGTTCGGCTGTCGGGTCGGGTCGAGGCGTGGTCGCAGCGCGTCCACGCCGGCCCGATCGATCTCTCGATGTCGCACTCGAAGGAGCTCGCGAGCGCGGTCTGCGTGGTCGCCGACGCGGATGCTTGAACCGCTCTACACCGCCGCGGAGATGCGCGCGGCGGAGGCGGGACACGACGTCGAGCAGCTGATGGAGCGGGCGGGCCGTGCGGTCGCCGACCACATCCTCGCCCGGTTCCCTGACGCCCGCTCCTTCGCGGGTGTCTACGGCGGCGGCGCAAACGGCGGCGACGGCCGCATCGCGGCGGAGTTCCTGCGAGCGAACGGCTGGGAAGAGGTCGCGCTCGGGGACGCAGACATCGTCATCGACGCGCTCTTCGGCACGGGCTTCAGGGGCGCGCCGCGCGACGAAGCCGCGCAGCAGATCAGGGCGATGAACGGCTCCGGGGCCCCGGTGACCTCGGTCGACATCCCGTCCGGGGTCGACGCTTCTACCGGCGAGGTGCCCGGCGACGCCGTGCGGGCCACGCTCACGGTCACCTTCCACGGACGCAAGGTTGGGCACGAAGTCGCTCCCGGACGCTTCCATCGCGGCGAGGTCGTTGTCAAGGACATCGGACTGGAGCCGGCCGAGACGGAGCACGCCGTCGTCACCCCTGCCGTGCTTGAGCTCGTCCCTCGCAGAAAGCCGGGGGACACGAAGTACACGGCCGGCTCCGTGCTCGTCGTCGGTGGCTCGCCCGGAATGACCGGAGCTGTGTGCCTCACCGCTGAGGCTGCGTTTCGCTCGGATGCCGGCTACGTCACCGTGGCTGCGCCGGCCGAGTCGCTACCCGTGATCGAGACTCGGCTGCTGGAGGCGGTGAAACGGCCGCTCGACGACGTCTGGCAGGCGGTCGAGCGCGCCGGCGCACTTGCGGTTGGGCCGGGTCTCGGGCGCGAACGAACGGATCTGGTCCGCAGGCTCCTCGAGAAGACGGAGCTGCCGGCTGTGGTCGACGCCGACGGCCTGTGGGAGCTCGAGCCCTTCGAGCGGAGCGCGCCGACCGTGCTCACGCCGCATTCGGGCGAGCTCGGTCGCCTACTCGGAGAGGACGCGGCGTGGGTTGACGCCCATCGGCTGGAGGCGTTGCGCCGAGGTGTCGAGCGGTTCGACTGCGTCGTGCTCCTGAAGGGCGAAGGGACGCTGGTCGGCGCGCCGGGAGCTGGGCCGCTCGTCTCCGGCGGCTTCCCGTCGCTCGCGACCGCCGGCACCGGGGATGTGCTCACCGGCATCGTCGGGGCGTTCCTGGCGAAGGGGATGGACGCTCGGCTCGCGACGGCAGCCGCGTCGACGGCGCACACACAGGCCGCGATCTTCGCGCCGCACAGGTCGGGTCTCGTCGCCGGCGACCTGCTCTCGGCACTGCCGCGCGTCCTCGATGCATAGGTCCGAGATCACGATCGATCTCGGGGCCCTCCGCCGCAACGCGCGGCGGCTCCGGCAGGTGCTTGGCGAGAGCCAGCTGTGGGCCGTCGTGAAAGCGGACGGCTACGGGCACGGTGCCGTCGATGTCGCCGGCGCGGTGCTCGGAGAAGGAGCGGCGATGCTCTGCGTTGCGACGGTGTCCGAGGCGCTCGAGCTGCGGCAGGAGTTTCCGGCGGCGCGGCTCCTCGTCATGGGTCCGACGAGCGGCCGGGAGCTCGCCCTCGCCCGTGAGGCGCGGATCGAGGTGACGGCCTTCGAGATGGAGATACCGGAGGGTCTACGGGTGCACCTCAAGCTCGACACCGGCATGGGCCGGTGGGGGCTCACGCAGCTGCCGGAGGTTCCGGTCGACGTGGTCGGGCTCATGACCCACCTCGCGACGGCGGATAGCGACCCAGGCTTCGCACGGGAACAGCTGCGGCGCTTCGAGGAGGTGACACGGCGCTTCTCGCACGTGGAGCGGCACGCCGCCAACAGCGCGGCTGCGCTGCGGCTGCCGGAGTCGCGTCTCGACGCCGCCCGGTGCGGAATCGCGCTCTACGGCCTCTCGCCGTTCGGGACCGATCCTCGTGAGGACGGTCTCGAGCCGGTGCTGCGCTGGGAGTCGCGGCTCACGCAGGTGAAGCAGCTCGCCCGGGGCGAGAGCACGGGCTACGGC
>DASZCE010000269.1:0-3267 GCA_035943455.1 Gaiellaceae bacterium
GGCCGGAGCTGCTACCCGCCGATCCTCCCGCTCAGCTCTCGCCTTCAGTCCGCGGAGGACACCGGTCTCCATCACGAAGTGTGCCGGGTCGAAGACGAGGCGCTTGAGCGCCGTATGCATGGGCCCGCGATGACGGAAGCGCCAGCGTGACAGGAGGCGTGTCCGCCCACCCTCGGGCTCGAGCACGAACGCCCAACTGCTGTTGATGACGCCACCGCGCGCCGGCTCGTGAACGATCAGTAGACGATGCTGCGCGACGGCCGCGACGATCCAACCGAGCGGCTCGAAACGGGCCACCCGTCGATAGGTCCGTACGAGGTCGCCTACGCGAAGGTCCTGCCACTCTGGATGGACTTCATCGGCGTTCCGAATGTCGGCTCCGACGATCCGCTCGAGGCGGTCATGGCTGTAGAAGCCGCCTCGTCCTTGCCCCATCTGAACCAACCACGGCCAGACGACCTCGGGCGGCGCATTAATCGTGATCGCGTGTGTCTGCTCCTCGGCGTCGGGAACAAGCTCGTCGCCGGGCAACGACCGGCACCGCTCCCCTGTCGTCGACCCCCAGCGGTCCATCCACGACCGTGCGGCGATCGCACCGACGACGTAAAGCGGGATGACCCACCCAAGACGTGCAAGCGGGGACGACTTCGCTTCTTGCGTTGTTGCAATCCAGCTCATGCGCGTCCGCTCGCCGGAACATCGACGATTGCCGCGTTGCGGCCGGGCTCGCGACTCGCTCCTGCTCGCTCTTGTTGACGGCGCGCAACCGCGATGCCTGCGTGCCAACCGGGAGCGCGGCCGCCGGGTGGCGGTCGGACGGCGTCCACATCAAGGCCGCTGCGCGCTATCAGCCATGAAATCAATGAGTTCGAGTTCCACATCTCGCCAGCCCGCAGCTCGTCCCGACCCCAAACGGGAGTCGGAACCTCGGAGACGAGCTCGAGGATGCGTGCTGCGACGACAACGTCCCCGCTCAGGCACACCGGGCTCGCGACAGCCTCATCGATGTCGCTGATGACACCGTCAGGCCAACGCCGGATCTCGTAGCGAAGAAACCGCGCAAAGCGCGTCAGACGCGTACCGACCGGACCCTCCGAGACGACGCCGCGGAGTTTGCGGTCGCCGCGGGGCATAGGCCATGCCTGCTCGATCACGAACTTCCCGCTTGGGAGCGTGACCACCATGGCCGAGTGATAGAGCTTGTACCGCGCGCGCTTGTTACGCCAGGCGGCGAGTGCTTCGTAGATCCGACCGTTCATGCGGACGAAGTGTCCGCCGGCGCCAAGCGGTAGCCAGTAAAGGTCGATCGCCGAGGAGTTATTGGACATCCACTACCTCCTGCGCCCCGCGCCGTCCGCTCCTGTGCCAGGGGTAGAAGGCGATCGACCAGCCGACCGCACAACAGGTGACCAGTGCAAACCGAACCCACTCTGGCCACGAGCTATCCCAGATGGTTAGGCCGAGGATGTAGGGAAAGAAGGCGAGCCAGACCAGGCCCTCGAGGACGATCGGCAGCCCCTGAACGCGCGCGTGCAGCTCCGTGAGCGCAGGTTCCGAAGCGGCAATCAAAGCGTAGAAGCCGACCCAGCCAGCCACCATCGCGGCGAACCACGCGAACCCGGCAGCGCGCCGCCGCCGATCGGCGCTGTGCGGCGTTCGGCTCGGCAGTAGCCACGCCAAGATGAGTAATACGAGCGCTGCGGCTGCCGTTGCCGGCTGCATCCAAGAGACATAGCCCAGCATCAGCAGCTCCGCTGCGAGCCAAATGAGGAGAACAGCCGCGGCCGCAAAGGCCGCGAGCCGACCGACTCGAGGCCGTGCGAAAACGGCAGCCGCAGCGACGAGACAGCTGCCACCGACGACGACAAGAAGGATCAGGCTCGGATAGAAGTAGTCCTTGAACGGCGTCCCCTTGAGCCACTCGCGGGGCACGCCTTCTGCGCCAGCCAGGCCGTAGTAGCCGCCCGCAAACGCATTGAGGGCACCGAAGGCTAGAAGCGAACCGAGTAGGTAGCGAATCGCCGGACGAGTGGATGCGGCGTGTGCTTCGTGATAGCGAACGGGGATCATCAAGCCTCCTCTCATTGACGTCCATGCTGCGCCCGCGTTGACGATCCCTCATCGCGATTTGCCCGCGTCTTGGCTTCGGGAAAGTACGCGTACGTATCCGGCCGCGGCGGCGGCCAAGGCGCAGCGAGATCAGTTGGGGGCGCGCCGCGCGAGAAGCGGGCGGAACACGTACGTCGCCAGCACAAGGAACAGCCCGCCCAGCACGGTCATGAAGATCGCGTTGCCGCCAGAGGCGATCGGATCCTCGTTCACGTACATGGTGATCGCCATCGCTGCCACGGCCAGGCCGACGAGCCCAAACCAACCGACCACCGTGTACAGCGCTTTGTGTGCCCACGGGGCGCGGTGAACGAGCCCGACACAGGTGGCCACCGTCGCCGGCAGGAAGACGCCGAGGTCGAGCATGGCGATTGCCCACGAGAATCCCGGCCCCGCAAGGTAGTTCTCGTCCTCGGGCGATGAGCTCATCCAGTCCATGAGCTGAGGCACGTAACGCGAAAATGCGGCTAGCGCGAGCAGCGGCAGAAGGAAGCGGCCGATCAGTCTGTCCCGTCTCGAGGAGACAGGCACGCGCTCTACGTCGATCTTGCTCCAGGCTGCCAATACGACGATCCAGCCCGCGGCGAACAAGGAGAGCACGAGTGGAAAGAGCCGCTCGTTGTTCCCAGGGAAGTGGGCGTAATCCGGGCCGACGGCGTACTGGAGGAACATGTAGGCCGTGTAAGCGCCGACGCCAAGCGCGATTGCGGGCCCGGCGATATGGGCGCGACGGATGAGCAGCGCCGAGAGTAAGGCAAGGGGTGCAACGAAGAACATCGAGACACCGTCGAGGCCGATTGTCTGGTTCCGGAGCGTCTCGGTTACGCGGTATTCGACTACACCGGTCACGAGCGGACCGAGAAGAGCTACGGCAGCGAGGCCAGCGGCGAGCGCCGACAGCAGGAGCGGGAGCCAGCGCGAGGCTGCGGTCTCTCGCGCCTCGATCCCTTCGCCCGCACGGAGCGCGGCAAGCGCGCTCATCCGTTTGACCGGCCCGCGACCGTTCGGCCGCTGAAGACATCGAAGACCAAGCAGCCCAGGAGAGCTACCGCCCAATCGTTCCAGGAGCCGATCCATTCGAGATTCGGCGTTCCTTTGACCAACCAAAGGATCAACCAGATAAGGGTCGCCATGCCCGCAGCTTCGCCCGATCGGGGC
>DASZCE010000270.1:0-4406 GCA_035943455.1 Gaiellaceae bacterium
GTATGACGGCGGAGCGCCCGCGATCCTCGTCAGCTCCTCATCCGACATCGCCTCAATGGCGTCGATGGAGAGGCGGCGGATTCGCGGCAGGTCGTAGCGGACATCGTGGCGTGGGATGCCGAGCTCGCCGAGGTAACGGCGCACGGCCTCAGCCGGGATGCCGAGCTCTCGAAGCGACTCGACCGTCGCGCCGGCGGCGCGCTTCGAGAGCTTCTTGCCGTCCTCGCCGAGGATCAGCCCGTGGTGGACGTACTCGGGCGGGGCCGTCCCGAGCGCCTCGTGGAGCTGCCGGTGGAGCTGCTCGTTCGGCCGGTGGTCGTTGCCGCGGTAGACGCGGGTGATCCCGAAGTCGATGTCGTCGACGACGCTTGCGAGGTGGTAGGTGGCCGTCCCGTCCTCACGGACAAGCGTTGTTCGTCCGAAGCGGTCGCCCCCGAGCTGGGAGGCGGCCTCGCGGTAGCGCTCCTGGCGGTCGCTCTGGCGCACCGGCCCCTCGTCCCAGTCGATCCCGAGCCACTCGAGATCACGAAGGATCGCGTCTTCGCCGCCCGGCACATTCCGCGCCGGATCCGTGTCGTCGATCCGGAGGAGCATCCAGTCGCCCTCGCGCCGGTTGATCACCGCGCTGAGGGCGTTGCCGACGTGGAGCGAGCCCGTCGGGCTCGGCGCGAAGCGGACGCGGATCAAGCCGTCGTCGAGAGCCGCTCTGGCAGTCCGAAGAAGGAGAACAGGCGGCTGTCCGTGAACCCGGTGATCGCCTCGATCGCATCGCCGCGAAGCGTCAGCACCTGAAGTGCGAGCGGGCTGTAGTGGTGTTCCCGGCGGACGTATACGGCGGCCGCAGGCTGGCCGTTCGCTCGCGTTTGGAGGACGCGTGACGAACGCCCCAGCCCCGCGAAGAAGCCGGAGAGGAACACCCCCACGGAGTCCCGCCCGTCGTACCAGGATGGAGTCGGCGGCATCGTCATGCGTGCATCCTCATGGAGAAGCGCGACGAGGCCGTCGACGTCGCCGGCGTCCCACGCTTCGACGTAGCGAGCGACGACTGCCTCCTCTTCCGGCGTGGGCCGCCTCCGAGGCTCGAGCGCTCCTCCGTCGAGCACGTGGCGCGCGCGACGGAGGGACGCGTTGACGGCGTCGATGGTCGTGTCCAACGTCGTCGCCGTCTCACGCGCCGAGAAGCCGAGGACGTCCCGGAGGATCAATACCGCCCTCTGCCGCGGCGTCAGGAGTTGCATCGCCGCGATGAACGCGAGTGACGTCGTTTCCCGTGCCTCGTACCGGCGCGCTGGATCGTCGGCGTCGTCCGGGTACGGCTCCAACCACGGTAGGTCCAGCAGGTCCGGCACCGGCGCGGACCGCGGATCATCGGGCGGCCAATGCGCGTCGGGAAGGAAGCGCCGTCGGCGATGCTTGAGCGCGTCGAGGCAGGCGTTCGTCGCGATGCGATAGACCCAGCCCCGTAGCGAGGAGCGACCTGCGAAGCCGTCGAGCCCGCGCCAGGCGCGCAGCATCACCTCCTGGAAGACGTCTTCCGCGTCGTGCAGCGATCCGAGCATCCGGTAGCAGTGGACATGGAGGCCACGGCGGAGCGGCTCGACGAGGGCGGCGAACGCCTCGCGATCGCCGGCGCGCGCACGCTCGAGCAGCTCGCGGTCGGATGCGTTGAGTGTGGCCGTGCTCATCGGGCCCAATGTAACCCGACCAGTTCGCGCCTCCCGCGTCGTCATTGCTTACGACAAACGCAACCGAGGAGGAGCTCATGCAGCTGCGCAACACGATCGACATCGACGCGACGCCGGAGCGGGTCTGGGAGGTGCTCGGCGAGCTTTCTGCGACCGACGAGTGGCTGCCCGGCACCATCCGGACCGAAGTCCGCGGCACGCGGCGCGTCTGCACGATGGTCGACGGCCCCGAGGTTCACGAGGAGATCACCGATTACCGGCCCGTAGAACGGAGCTTCAGCTTTCGCCACGTCCAGGTGCCGCTTCCAGTGAGGGACTCCGGTGGCTCGTTCGCCGTGCTGCCCCAGGCGAACGGCAGTTCGACTGTCGTGCTGGAGTCGTCGTTCACCGCGCTCGAAGCCAGGGAGGCGGAGCAGATCGGTCACATGGTCGAAGCGGCGTTCCAACGGGCGCTCGAGTCCCTGAAGCGCCGGATCGAGCAAGGAAAACGCTGGCACGCCGAATGACTCTCTAGGCTCACTGCGGTGGAAAAGATCCTTCTCGCCTGGCACGCTGGGCACCGCCGCGACCTTCCATGGCGCCGGACCCGCGATCCCTACTGCGTCCTCGTCTCCGAGGTGATGCTCCAGCAGACGCAAGTCCCGCGCGTGATTCCTCGCTATCTCGCCTGGCTCGAGCGGTGGCCGACAGTGGATGCCCTGGCGGCAGCGCCTCGGGGTGAGGTGATCCGCGCCTGGAACGGGCTGGGGTACAACCGTCGGGCGGTCAATCTGCATCGCGCCGCGCAGCTCGTCGCAGCGGAGGGCTGGCCCGAGGATCTCAGGCGCCTGCCCGGCGTCGGCGAGTACACAGCGGCGGCGGTCCGCCGATTCGCCCTCGAGGAGCCGGTAGTCCCGGTCGACACGAATGTCCGCCGTGTGCTCGAGCGGACGGGCGGCGACTTCGGGCCGGAGGCGGCCGAAGCGCTGATGGATCTCGGCGCAACCGTCTGCCTCGGACGTGTCCCGCGCTGCGCCGCGTGTCCGCTCGCGGCGGTGTGCCCGTCGCGCGGCCGACGGTACGAGCCGGCGCGCAAGCAGTCCCGGTTCGAGGGCTCGTTCCGGGAGCGCCGAGCCGCGACGCTCCGTCTCGTCGCGGCTGGGCACTCCAGGGGTCTCGACCCCGAAGCGGTCGAGTCGCTCGAGCGGGACGGCCTCGTCGAGGTCCGGTCAGGCCTCGTCGGGCTGCCGCAGTAGGGCAACAGCCTGGGCGGCGAGGCCTTCGGCCCGCCCGGTGAACCCGAGGTGATCGGTCGTCGTCGCTCGGATCGAGACACGGTCCACGTCCACTCCCATCGTGTCGGCGAGCCGGCTCCGCATCTCGTCCCGACGATCGGCGATTCGGGGTCGCTCGCCGATCAACACGCAGTCGGCGTTGACGAGCTCGAAGCCCGCCGTGGTCACCTTCCCGTAGGCGTTGCGGAGAAGAAGCAGCGAGGAGACACCGCGCAGCGAGTCGTCCTCGGACGGGAACAGCGTCCCGATGTCGCCGAGGCCCGCGGCTCCGAGAACGGCGTCGATGAGCGCATGCGTAACGACGTCGCCGTCCGAGTGACCGGCGAGCCCACGGTCGTCGTCGAAGCGGATCCCGCCGAGAACGAGCGGGATCCCGTCCGCAAACGCATGCGCATCCACGCCGAGTCCGATGCGCAGAGAGTTCAACCGAGCGGCTCCTGCCGCGCGTTGCGGCCCTCGAACACCGTGATCGTGTCGTACCCGGCGGCGCGCGCGTGCTCGATCGCGCGATCGACGTCGCGGCCGACGTTCTGCGGTTCATGTGCGTCGGAGGCGAGCGTGATCGGAACGTCCCGACGCCGCGCGGCAGCGAGGAGGTCGCCGTTCGGATACAGCTTGCCGTGGGGCTTATGGAGGCCCGAACTCGAGACCTCGAGACAGACGCCGTCGAGGCCCGCGACGACGTCGTCCCAGGCCCACGCGATCTCGCCGCCGTGCATCTTCACGAGGTCGGGATGGGCGAGCACGTCGAAGAGTCCACTGTGCGCTGCGTTCGTGAGCGCGCGGTAGTAGCGACGCCACGCCTCCTCCGTTCCGACGGCGCCGACGAGGCTCGGTTCGGCGTCGATCGAGTGGTCGCCGAGGTAGTGGACCGATCCCAGGAGGTAATCCCAGGGGTAGCCGCGCAGGAGCTCGGCGGTCTCGGCTTCCCGACCGGGGACATAGTCAACCTCGAGACCCAGCTTGACGGGCATGCCCTTCCGCTTCGCCTCCACGACTGCGTCGACGTACACGTCGAGCGCGTAGACACAACGTTCCACGTGGTAGGGAAACGACCACAGCGGTCGCGTGTCCCGGAAGTAGTAGACGTGCTCCGTGAAGCCGAGCTCGTCGACTCCGCGCGAGGCGGCGACCTCGACGAAGGGCTCCACCGCCTCGACCGAGTGGTCGATCGACCCGTCGGGTGCACGCAGGTGCATGTGGTAGTCGACGATCAATCCGCAGATGCGAGCCAACGCTCGACCAGCTCTAGATCGGTCTGGTCGGTGATCTTGACGAGGCGGCGGTCGCCGGGAACGACCTTGATCCGGCCGCCCCACACCTCGACGAGGGCGGCGCAGTCGGTCGCATCGTCGCCCGCCTCGGCCGCGTCCCGAAACGTCGGCCACACGAAAGCCTGGGGCGTCTGTGCGGCGGCGAATGCATCCCTGTCGACGGTCTCCACCAC
>DASZCE010000271.1:0-3561 GCA_035943455.1 Gaiellaceae bacterium
GTCATGTGCCGCGCCTCCTTCAACGGCGCCGGCGCAGGATGACCCAAGGCGCCTCCGGCCCGGCGGCGGCCCGTGTCGACCCTTCGCCAGCGGTACTCCGGGGGCCATTCTGATGCAACCCCGAGCGGGATGAAATAGATGGCGCTGGCAGTTGGGTCACGTCGGTGGCGGAGCGTGGACCTAGCGGGACGATGTGTGAACCGCCTCCCTCTCCTTCAGGCGCTCCGGAATCAAGCGGCTGCGTAAGGGGTCGACCTCCATCGGCCCACGCCGGCAACACCTGCCGGCGTTTAGCCGAGCGGTCCGTCGAGCGGTCCGCCGAGCAACGGATGTGACCGCCGTCGGCGGTTGAACCACACGACGGTCGACTGGAACCGGCCGTTCGGCATCTCCGTGGTGAGCACGGCGGGCAATGGACCGTCGAGGAGATCGACGTGGCTCCTCGGGAACGCGCTCATCGAGCGTCGCTCCTCGGGCCGCCGCTCAGGGGCGTTGGTCCGCTCGACGTACGCCCGGCCTTGCGCTCCGGCCACTCCGGCTGCTCCATCGACATCCTCGGTCACCTCTCGGACATCGATGCTGATAACGATCGAGACGTGGGTGACGCGAAGCACCACCAGCACGATGAATGCGGGGTCAAGGTAGGAGGTAGATCTCGACCGAGTACTCGCGGCCCTGGGCGAGATACGGGTGATCTCCGATCAAGCGGAGCGCTTCGTCGACGTCCCCTGCTTGGATGATGCTGTACCCGTTCAGCTGAGCCGCGGCACCGGTCGCCCCATCACCGTGAAGCGCACGGCCTTCGACGATCGGCGATCCCCGGTCGACCAACCTGTCGCCCAACTTGGCGAACCACTCTGGCCAGCCCTCGTGGGAGGCATCCGGTGGTGTCGCCGGCCCGACGTAGAGCACCAGGAACCTGTTCATGTCCTCCCTCCTGGCCTTCGCATCGATTCGTCAGCGGCCGGCCCGGCCATGGTCCTGATGCGCTGACCGCTGGATCTACCCGCGGGCAAGCTCCGTCAGTTGGATGAGATTGCCGCAGGTGTCGTTCAGCATGGCGATCGTCGAGGCGGTCACGTCCGTGGGCGGCGTGGTGAACTCGGCGCCCCGAGCCTTGATGCGCTCGTAGTCGGCTCGCACGTCGTCGGTGGAGAACATCGCCGCCGGCTGGCCCTGCTCGAAGATGGCCTGCTGGTAGGCCTTGGCCGCCGGGTTGTCGTTGAGCGCCAGTTGCAGCTCGGCGCCCTCAGGCTCTTCCGGTGATCCGACGGTAAGCCAGCGGAATGGCCCGTTCGAGAAGTCGGCCTTCTTGGTGAAGCCCAGCACCTCGGTGTAGAAGCGCAGCGCCTTCTCCTGATCGTCCACGTAGATGCTGGTCAGCTTGATCTTCATGTCGCCCCTCCGGTGAGCTGTCATGTTCGGCGCGTTCGCCGCGTCAACAGGTTCCCTTGGCGTGGCTGTCGGCAACGTGCAGCGCCCAGCGACTGTGTCCTTTGGTTTGCGGGCCTCTCCTCAGCTCACCGCCCTCTTCACGAGCGCGGCGATCCTCTTCTCGTCGGCAGCGGTCAACTCCGTCAGAGCCCAGGAGGTCGGCCACATGGTGCCCTCGTCGAGGTTCGCCGCCTCCTGGAAGCCGAACGTCGAGTACCTCGAGTTGTACTTGTGCGCGCTTTGGAAGAAGCAGACGACCTTGCCGTCCTTGTTGGCATAGGCGGGCATCCCGTACCAGGTCTTCGGCGACAGGTCCGGCGCGCTGGCCCTGATGATCGCGTGGAGCCGCTCGGCCATGGCGCGATCCGGTTCCGGCATCTCGGCGATCTTCGCGAGCACGTCGCGTTCCCCGGCCGCCCTGTCCCTGTCTGCACGCGCTTCGGCCTTCAGCTCCTTGGCGCGCTCCTTCATCGCGGCCTGTTCTTCGGCCGTGAACCCCTCGTACTTCTTGCTGGTCACAGTGGTGCGCTTGGCGGACCTCCGCGTGCCCTTGGTGGCAGTCTTGCTCTCAGCCACAACGAAACACCTCCTTCGGACGGCTCAGCGTTTCTCCTGGATCCATGGTCGTGGTCATCTGCACCCCGGTGGCTGCCGCCTTCCTCTGGCGCTCCTTCTTCTTCCTGGGCTGTCTTCGCCTGCTGGCCTCGGCCGCCGTCACATCGGCACGTCTCGGCCCGTTAGTGCTATGACGGAGCTCGACGGGGAAGTGTGACCAGATGCAGAAGCCGAGTGGCCGACGGCCGAGTTCGAGCAGCACCGCCCGCAGGCGCGCCGTGGCCCTGCGGATGCTGAGTTCGGCTGACCACGGTGGTCTGGGTCAGCCTGGACACGCTGCACGCCCGCGGGTCCCGCCGCGAGGAGCCACTGCTGGCCTCGCCCCGAGCCGGCGACCGCTGGCCGCCGGTCCTGTCACATCGACGGCGTTTCGTCCGTCAGTGCGATGACGGACCGTGACGGGAAGGTGAGTGATGGCCACCCCTGAGCGGCTCGCCGAGCAGTTCGAAGAGCACCGACCGCACATGCGGGCGGCCGCGTATCGCATGCTCGGATCGGTCAGCGAGGCGGAGGACGCCGTCCAGGAAGCCTGGCTCCGATTGAGCCGCACGGACGTCAGTGGTGTCGACAACCTGCGGGGATGGCTGACGACGGTCGTGGCGCGCGTGTGCCTGGACATGCTGCGAACGCGAGCGTCGCGCCGGGAGGATCCCTTGGACGTACACGTGCCGGATCCGATCATCTCTCGCGCGATCGGTCGTGGGGACGAAGGGCCCGAGGCGGACGCCATGCTCGCCGACTCCGTCGGTCTGGCGCTGCTCGTCGTCCTCGAGAAGCTGGAGCCGGCGGAACGACTGGCGTTGGTGCTCCACGACGTGTTCGCGATGACCTTCGAGGAGATCGCGCCGATCGTGGATCGCTCGGTCGTCGCAACACGCCAGCTCGCGAGCCGCGCGCGCCGACGGGTCCAGGGCCAGGCGCCGACCCCAGACGCGGACCTGCGGACGCAACGCCGCGTCGTCGACGCGTTCCTCGCGGCCGTCCGGGACGGCGACTTCGAAGCGCTGGTGACCGTCCTGGATCCGGCGATCGTCCTGCGGGCCGACGGCGGAGCGTTGAAGGGCGTGTCGCGCCTCGTGCGTGGGGCTCAGGCGGTCGTGGCACAAGCGGCGACGTTCTCGAACCTCGCCTCGTCCAGTCAGGTGGTCCTCGTGAACGGCAATGTCGGCGTCCTGGCGCGCCGTCCGGATGGGCACTTGGTGGCCGTGCTCGGTTTCACGATCGCGGACGGCAAGGTCGTCGAGATCGACATCCTGGCTGATCCAGATCGGCTCCGCCGGCTCGATCTGTCGGCCATCGAGCGCTGAACCTTTGTCCGGCGGTCACATCTGGCCCGGTCGTTCCGTCCTCCTTGCGTATTCCAGCACCAGGACGGCAAAGGAACGACTCACCGTGAAGCTGCGCCTTCGCGACACCTCCTGATGCGATGAAGGAGCGGGGCCTCGCTCCTGGTGGGTTCCCGAGCGATGCTCGGGGTGCTCACATCTGCCAACCGTGAAGGAGGCCCCGGTG
>DASZCE010000272.1:0-3994 GCA_035943455.1 Gaiellaceae bacterium
ACGCGCCGCTCTTCTTCGCGAATGCCGAGTACTTTCGCCAGCAGGTGCTCGCTCTTGTTGCTCCGGAGCCGACGCCGTCCTGGCTCCTGGTCAACGCCGAGGCGTTCGTGTACCTCGACTCGACGGCGGTCGACATGCTGAAGCAGCTCGGGGATGACCTTCGCCGGCGGGGTGTCAGGCTGGGCTTTGCCCGTCTCAAAGGACGTCAGCGCGAGGTCTTCCAGGAGACCGGACTGACGGCGATGATTGGGGAGGAGCACCTCTTCCCGAGCGTTCGCGAGGGCGTGGCAGCCTTCGAGGCAGCGCGTTCCGACTAGCTCGATGGCTCAGCTGGGTCGAACGACGCAGCGGAATCCGAGGTGCGAGGTCGAGGTGTCGAGCGGCTGCGGCATCCGGGCCGCGGGCCGGTAGCGGCTGCAGAAGTTCGCCGCGCACAGGTGCGAGCCGCCCTTCATCACCTTGCGCGGGATGCGGAGCCCATGCGCGAACTCGTTGGGGTCGTAGCTTCGCTCACGGTCGCCGCCGCGCGGGTCGGAGACGGTGCAGCAGGCGTGCAAGATCCTTTCGTGCGCCTGGAACCAGTCGCTCGTCCACTCCCACGCGTTGCCGGCCATGTCGTAGAGGCCGTAGCCGTTCGGCGAGAACGAACCGACGGGCGCGGTCCATTCGAAGCCGTCGCGTAGCTCGTTCTCGAGCGGGAACTCGCCCTGCCACGTGTTGGCTAGGTACTCGCCCCGAGGCGTGAACTCGTCTCCCCAGACGAACTCCGCGCCGTCGAGCCCTCCTCGGGCGGCGAATTCCCATTCGGCCTCGGTCGGGAGCTCTTTGTCCGCCCAGCGCGCGTACGCCTCGACGTCGTCCCACGCGACGTGGACGACGGGATGCTCGGCGAGCCCCTCGATGTCGCTGCCCGGGCCGCGCGGATGTCGCCAGTCCGCGCCGGGCATCAGCGTCCACCAGTTGTACTGGTTCGTCAGCTCCACGCGCTGCCGAGGCTGGATGAAGACGCTCGAGGCGGGAACGAGGAACTCCGGCTTGGCGCCGGGGTAGTCCGCCGGGTCCGGAGGACGCTCGGCCACAGTGATGTGTCCGGTCTCGCCGACGAACCGGGCGAACTGTTCGTTGGTCACCTGGAAGCGATCCATCCAGAAGCTGTCGACGGACACGCGGTGCGCGGGCGCCTCCTCCGGATAGTGCCGGTCGGAGCCCATGAGGAACTCGCCGCCAGGGATCCACACCATGTCGGTGGCGGGCGTAGCTTGGGGCTGGAGCTGCATGTCGTCAATGGTGCCGTAGATCGCGTGGCTTCGGACTGGCGATATCGCCGGTGCGACCGATCCCGGGCGCGCGTAGCTTCGGTGCACGTTCACGACAAGCCCCAAGCAGAGGTGTGTGCCATGCCTTTCGGCGACCTTCCCCGCAAGCCGAACATCGTCCTGATCGTCACGGATCAGGAGCGGGAGCCCATGCACTGGCCTGAGGGTTGGGCCGATGCGAACCTGCCGTCCCGCAGGCGCCTGCTCGACAACGGCCTCCAGTTCACGCGGGCGCGGTGCAACACGGCGGCGTGCTCGTCGAGCCGCGCGACGATGATGACGGGTCTGTATCCGGCTCAGCACGGGGTGAAGAACCTCGTCACGGCCGATGACCCCAAGGACAAGGTGCAGCGGCACCTGTCGGTCCTGCCCAGCCGCCTGCCGAACCTCGCCACCGTCATGGCTGACGCGGGCTATTACTCGGTGCTCAAGGGCAAGTTCCACCTCACGCGGCCCGTGGAGTTCAACCACGAGATGAAGCGGCCGTACTGGTCGGACGCGGATATCGCCCATCTCGAGGAGCGTTACGGCTTCCACGGCTGGAACCCCCCGGATATGAGCGACCCTCAGAGCCTCGGCGATCTGGGCGGCGGCGCGATCAACAACGACGGCCGCTTCGTCGACGGCAGCGGGACCGCAGCGGGTGAGACGCGTCCGCACGGCGAGCTTTACCGCCAGAGCGCCGTCCACTTCCTCAACTCCTACGATGGGGACAAGCCGTTCTTCCTCGTCGTCTGCCTGACGAACCCGCACGACGTCCAGGAGTACCCGGGGCGCGGCATCCACGGGGTGGGCATCAACCCGACGTTCGACAAGGGCGGCTACCGGCTCGAGGACTTCGAGAACCTGCCCATCGACCTGCCGCCCAACCTCGAGGATGACCTCTCCACGAAGCCGAGCGTGCACGCCTCGATGCGCCAGCTGCTCGGAATCTGGGGCGGCCACGTTCGGACGCGCACGCGTCAGCTGAACTACGCCCGGTTCTACGCCTACCTCATCCAGCAGGCGGATCTGCAGATCATGAAGCTGCTCGCCGCGCTCGACGCCAACGGCCTCACGGACGACACTGTGGTCATCCGGACGAGCGACCACGGCGAGCTCGGTCTCTCGCACGGCTACCTGCGCCAGAAGTTCTACAACGCCTACGAAGAGACGCTCAGCATCCCGCTGATCGTCTCCAACCCGCGACTCTATCCCGAGCCCGTCGGCACCGACTCGTTCGCCGGCCTCGTCGACCTGCTGCCGACGCTCGCGAGCATTGGCGGCGCGCCGGAGCCCGAACGCTATGGCTCCAAGGGCCGCGACCTGAGCCCGATCCTGGGGAACCCGAGCGCGGACGTGCAGGACGTCCACCACTTCACCTACGAGGACGACGAATTTCCGGTCAAGGGTGCCGGCTTCATCCGCGCGGTGGTCGAGGAAGGCTGGAAGTACGCCGTCTACTACGACCCGTTCACCGGAGCGTCGCCGGAGTACGAGCTCTACGACCTCGCGAACGATCCGCTCGAGCTGACCAACCTCGCGCATCCGACGCATGCGACGGAGGCGTCCGAGGCCGAGCGTGAGCGCCTCCATGCGCGGCTCCGGGACGTGATGCGCGAGAGGGGTACAGCGCCGGACGAGATCCGCTGGCCTGAGTTTTCCGACTACCGGCCGCTCCAGCGAGTCGCCGCCACAGGCGACGTCGCGGCGGTCGTGGCCTGAGGCGACGGGGATGGCACGCGTACAGGTGCGGGCCGAGAAGCTGGTCGCTGCTCCAGCCGACGCCGTTTACCGGGTGCTGGCGGATTACTCGACGCACCACCCGCGGATCATGCCGCCTGAGCACTTCTACAACCTCGAGGTCGAGTCGGGCGGCGTCGGAGAGGGAACCGTCTTCCACATCACGACCCGGGTCGCCGGCAAGCGAGAGCGGCTGCACATGCGGGTCACGGAGCCGGAGCCGGGCAGCGTCCTCTGGGAGACGAACCTCGATACGGGCGTCGTGACCGAGTTCAGGGTCTCGGGCAACGGGTCGCAGGCAACGCTCGTGCGGATGAGCTCCGAATGGGAGGCGCACGGTCTCAAGGGCTGGCTCGATCGGCTCCTGGCGCCGCGACTCATGCATCGCCTCTTCGCCGAGCAGCTCGACCAGCTGGACGAGTACGTGCGCTCGAGCGAGGTGCAGGGTCCGTGAGCGCGATCGTTCACAAGGTCTCGGTCAGGCTCCGCGTCAACGGCGTCGATTACGACCTGCGGCTCGACGCCCGAACGACGCTGCTCGATGCGCTTCGCGACGCGGTCGGGCTAACCGGCACGAACAAGGGGTGCGACCAGGGCGCCTGCGGCGCTTGCACCGTCCACGTCGATGGCAAGCGCGTCGTCGCCTGCCTGATGCTCGCCGCCCAGTGCGACGGGCGGGAGGTCACGACGATCGAGGGTCTCGCGGAGAACGGTCGGCTGCACGCGATGCAGGAGGCCTTCGTCCGCCAGGACGCGTTCCAGTGCGGCTACTGCACGCCCGGCCAGATCATGTCTGCCGTCGCGCTCCTGAACGAGGGGCGGGCAGGATCGGACGAGGAGATCCGCGAGTTCATGAGCGGCAACCTCTGCCGCTGCGGTGCGTATCCGAACATCGTGGCCGCGGTCCGCGAGGTCGCCGGGAACGAGAGCTCTCGATGAGCACGTTCCTGTACGAG
>DASZCE010000273.1:0-1626 GCA_035943455.1 Gaiellaceae bacterium
CGGTGACTCCGAATCGGGGCGCGAAGGCTGCGAGACCGTGGTCACGGACGAGAGCCGCGCCAACGACGTCACGCCGCTCGCGCCCGGCGACTACGCAATCGAGTTCCAGACGACGCGCGGCCGCTTCACGGTCGAGATCGACGAGCAGCTCGCGCCCTGCAACGGGAGCTCGATGCTGCAGCTCGCACAGGACGGGTTCTTCGACGGAATCGCCTTTCACCGGATCGTTCCCGGCTTCGTGATCCAGGCGGGCCAGTCTGCGCAGACTGCCGACGGTGGCCCCGGGTACACGACCATCGACCCTCCGCCCCGAAACACGCGGTATCGCAAGGGCATCGTCGCGATGGCGAAGACGGCGACCGATCCACCGGGCACCGGCGGCAGTCAGTTCTTCATCGTCACGGGCACGGACGTGATGCTTCCCCCTGACTACGCCCCGATCGGCAGGGTGGTCAAGGGGACGGCGGTCGTCGACAAGATCGGGAAGCTCGGCGACGTGACGACGCAGGCTCCGACGCAGCGCATCGTGATCAAGCACGCGAAGGCCTCGGGACTCTGACGTGATCGCCGCCGTCGTGCTCGCCGCCGGGACGGGGAGCCGGTTCGGCGGCCCCAAGCAGCGGATTCTCCTTCCTCCCGTCCTGGCAGCTGTCCGCGCGAGCTCCGTCGACGACGTCGTCGTCGTCACCGGTGCCTACCCGGTCGACGTCGACGCGAAGGTCGTCGACTGCGCCGCGTGGGAGCGCGGCCCCGGCGCGTCGCTTCGCTGTGGACTGGAGGCGCTTCCGACCGAGACCGAAGCCGCCGTCGTCGTTCTCGCCGACGGTCCCGACCTCGCAGCTGCGGCGATCGATCGAATCGTGGCGCGGTGGCGTGCCGGCGCGGGCGAGGTGGTCGCGGCCTCCTACGGCGGCGTCCGCGGACACCCGGTCGTCCTGGCCCGTACGGCCTGGGACAAGGTTCCCGACGAGGGTGCGCGTGCACTGGAGACTGTCCTCGTTCCGTGCGACGATCTGGGCGCTCCAGGAGACATCGATTTTGCCGATGAGGTTCCCGACAGGTTGCGAGAGGACTTGAGCGAATGAACGCCTTTGTGGAAGCCGCAGTACTCGAGGAGCAGCGAACCGAGCCATCCCCGCTCGCTCGTGCGAGGGTCAAGCGGCAGCTGACTGCCGACGAGGCGGCGAAGCGGGCCGGACTCACGGCCGAAGAGATCGGATGGATCGAGGACGGTCGCCTGTACCGCTTTGGATCGAGTGACAAGGCGACGCTCGCGCTGCTGCTCTACGCGACAGCGCTCGACGTCTCGCGCCGCGAGGCACGCCGTCTCGCCGGTCTTCCCGTGCTCGAGCCGAAGAGTCGGAGCCGGCTCGCGGTGCTGGCCGCGATCGCCGCGACGGTGATCGGGATCGCGGCGACGTTCTCGCTCCCGCGCCTCGTCGACGGCACGTCCAGTGAGCCAAGCGCGGGGATGACGAACGTGCCGGCGCCGTGGAAGATCTCGGTCGACGTCCTGAACGGCAGCGGTGACATCGCGTACACCCGGCGGATCGCGGACCGGATCGGCTCGATGGCATACCAGATCAAGCGGGTGTCGCGGGCGGGACGGTTCGACTACCCGGAGAC
>DASZCE010000274.1:0-1661 GCA_035943455.1 Gaiellaceae bacterium
CGACGAAGCTGAGCGAGTTGACGGTGAAGAGCCGGCCCGTCGCCTCGAGCTGGCCACCCCGAACCCTGACGAGGCTGCGGAGACGGAACAGGAAGTCGGACAGCTCGTAGAAGTTTCCGTCGAAGACGAGATCGATCGGCCGGCGCAGGTAACCGCCGGCGTCGGCCGCTTCCTTCGGCGTGATCGACTCGAAGCGAATCCCCGTCTGCCGCGCGATGCGGTTGAGCTCGAGGATCATGCCCGGCATGTCATCCGTCGGCGGCATCGCCTTGGTGATGCGGAAGAGATCCGCGACGCGAATCGGCTCGACGTTCCGCGTCTGTGCGTTGTCGATCCGCCGCGCCTGGATCTGTGCTTCCACGCTCTCCGTCTCCTTCGCGAGCTCCGCGCTCTTGGAGCGTTGGGGCGAGATCAGCAGGAAGTAGCCGGCGGCCGCAACGAGGAGCAGGACGCCGATCACGATCGCGATCGCCGCGGGCTTCGGGAGGCTCTTCATGCGGCGGCTCCGTCTTTGAGCGAGGCCGAGATCGTGAACTTGACGAGGTCGCGGCCCTGCGAGTCGTCGACCATGCTCGACCCGAGCGTCGGACGCTCGAGCTGGGGAAGCACCGACAGACGGGCGAGCAGCCGCGCGACACCGTCGTGCGAGTAGGAGTAGCCGGTGATCGTGAATGCGCCTTGCGGGGCTTCCGTCTTCCCCGGTGTCGGGACGAAGTTGGGGTCGGGCGCGTTCGCGGTCAACGACTCGAACCAGACGTCCTCGGGGAGGACGAGTGAGATCTCGCGCAGGATGCGGTCCCAGGCGACGCGGGACCCGAGCGCCTTGCCGAGCAACGTCACGCGCTGGCTCTTCTCGTTCTCGAGCCCGGCGTTCGCGTTCGGCGTCTCTTCTGCGGGCGGGATCGCGGCGAGCTCCGCGCGGAGCGCATCAAGATTCGACCGGCGGTCGCTGACCGTCGAGCTCGTCATCAGGAACAGCCCCGCGAGCACGGCGGTGACGAGCACGCCCCCGAGGACCGCCGTCAGCGTCACGGCGCCCGGTTGCCGGCGCTGGCGCTTCTCGTCGCGAGGGAGGAGGTTGACGGCGCGCATCAGCTCTCGATGGCAAGCCCGATCGCGCTGCTGAGCGAGCCGAGCTGCTGCTCGCGGTCGACCTTCTTGCCGACGTTCACGTGCGTCAGCGGATCACCGACGCGGGTTCGCACGCCGAGGAGCCGCGACAGCTCCGCGGCGAGTCCCGGGAGCTGGGCGGTGCCGCCGGTAAAGATGATCTCGCCGATCCCGAGGGATCCGGGCTGCGACTGGTAGAACTGCAGTGAGGAGATCAGCTCGCGCGCGAACCCGTGAAGCTCGCGGTTCACCGCTTCACGAACCTGATCCGACTGCTCGCTGGTCAGCCCCGCCGGAATCGACGGCTCGGCCAGGGAGAGCGCGAGCTTGATCGGCTGCGCCTCCGACGGCGAGAGGTCGAGCGTCTTGGCGATCGCGACGTCGAGGGAATGGCCGCCCCAGTCCAGGACGCGCGTGAACTGGCACATCCGCCCATCGGAGACGGCGAACGTCGTGCGGTCGTGGCCGACGCTGACGACGACGATCGCCGAGCTCGTCGCCTCGCCGGTGGCCGGCGGTGCGAGCGCGCGCAGAAGCGCGAAGGCCTCGAG
>DASZCE010000275.1:0-1999 GCA_035943455.1 Gaiellaceae bacterium
CTGGCGCTGTCACCGCAGTGCGGCTTCGCGTCCTCCCACGAGGGAAACGTGATGAGCGAGGACGATCAGTGGCGCAAGCTCGAGCTTGTCGGGCGTGTGGCCGATCAGGTGTGGCCACGGTAGCTCACGTCCACGATGCCGGCCTGATACCAACCCTAGGGACGTGACCCGGTTGGGCAGATCGTGGTCAACCGGTTTCTGCAGCGTCCGACGTTCTGCTCCCTCGTTATCGGCGCCCGGACCGAGGCCCAGTTACATGACAGCCTCGCCGCGCTCGACTTGGCATTCGCACCGCTCGAGGACGTGAGACGCGCCGCGGCTGCCCTGGACGCTCTGCCGCAACAGCCGGACACGGCTATGGAGCAGCTCTCTGGGCTATGTGTGCGCTACCACCTTCCGGGTTGCTAGCCCATGCGGCACATTGACGTGTCCAGATCCGCAATGGAGTGCCCCCGCTTTCGTGGACACCTGATCGCTTGCGCCGTCAGGCGCGGCAGGAAGGATGTCCGCAGTGCCCAAGACCAGGCCGCCGTACCCCGATGAGTTCCGGCGTGACGCCGTCGGGCTTGTGTGCGCGGGGCGCACGATCCGTGACGTCGCGGAGTCGCTCGGGGTCTCGCAGCAGTCGTTGCGCAACTGGGTCAAGCAGGATCAGCTCGATCGCCGCGAGCGCGACGACGGGCTGACCAGCGATGAGCGCGAGGAGCTCAGGGAGCTCCGAAAGCGCGTTAGGCGGCTCGAGCAGGAGCGAGAAATCCTCAAGCGAGCCGCGGCCTTCTTCGCGAGGGAGACCGAGACCCGGTGACCTTGTTCCGGATCATCTCGGCGGAGAAGGCCAGCTTCCCGGTCTCCCTGCTGTGCGACACGCTCGACGTCAACCGCTCGAGCTTCTACGCGTGGGAAACCCGGCCGCCCTCGGATCGGGCGCTGAGCGATGCATGGCTGACCGAGCAGATCAAGGAGATCTGGCAGACCAACCGCAAGGTCTACGGGTCGCGGCGCATCCACGCCGAGCTGCGCCTCGGCCGGGGCATCAACGTCTCGCGCAAGCGCGTCGCGCGGCTGATGCGAGAAGCCCAGATCTCCGGACTGATCGGCAAGCGTCGCAAGGGCACGACGATCCGCGTCCCAGGCGTGAGGGTCGCCGACGACCTCGTCAAACGCGGCTTCCGGCCCAAGGCGCCCAACGTGTTGTGGTGCGCCGACCTGACCTACCTGGAGACCTGGCAAGGCCGCTGCTACCTCGCCGCCGTGCAGGACCTCTACTCCAGGCTGATCGTCGGCTGGCAACTGGCCGAGCACATGCGCGCCGAACTCGTCGTCGACGCCCTGCAGATGGCGATCCATCGCCGCCGCCCCCAGCCCGGACTGGTGCACCACAGCGACCAGGGATCGCAATTCGTGTCGCTGGCGTTCGGGCAGGCCGCCCGCGATGCCGGCATCGCCGTCTCGATGGGATCCAAGGGCGACTGCTTTGACAACGCCGTCGCCGAGAGCTTCTTCGCAACGCTCAAGAAGGAGCACATCCGCCGCGAGAGTCCATTCCCCACGCGGGCCGACCTGCGGCTCTCGCTCTTCGACTACATCGAGATCTTCTACAACCGCCAAAGGAGGCACAGCACCCTCGGCTACCTCTCGCCAGACGAGTACGAGAAGATCAATCTCTCTCAATCAGGAGAGGGATAGGAACCAAGCCCCCGAGTGTCCACCGAACCGGGGGCACTCCACTCCAAGCTGCTGAGCTGGCAACGCGCGAGCGCTTGACTGTCGCCGGCTGCCTTTATCTCCTGCCCGACCCAGCTAATACGCTTGGCAAGGCGTTCGTCGAGATCCTGCGCTATCCGGACGACGCAACCATCGATTACGACCGCCGAGACGAGATCCGCGGTCCCGTTCATCACATTCTCGATGAGGCGGTGCGGCGCATCGCGAACGAACTCGGAACCGAGCTCGTTGTTCTCGGCACACGACGATACGAACTCCCAAGGTTGCCCGAGGT
>DASZCE010000276.1:0-2699 GCA_035943455.1 Gaiellaceae bacterium
CGTCTACCACGATCTTCTCGGCCTCACTGAGGGGCACCTTCCTCGCTTCGTCAAGCGCTACGCGAACCTGTCGCGCGAGATCCGCGACGCGCTCGAGCACTATGCTGACGACGTGCGCTCCGGCGTGTTCCCGGATGACGAGCACACGTACGAGATGCCGGAGGCCGAACTGGAGCGCTTCGCCCTAGCCGACGCGGTGCAGGAGCGCGAGGAAGCTCAGCAGGCCGACGCCTAGCGCTCCCAGCCAGACGGCGGCGAGGCCGACGGCGCCGGCTGCGCGCACGAGACTCCAGGCGTACACGTCACGGAGGCCGACGACGAGGAGCCCGACGCTGAGGGCGGCGAGCACGAGCAAGAGCGGCGGCCAGAGCAGCCAGACGGCGATCGCGAAGACGAGCGGTGCGAACGAGAAGGCGAGCACGTGGCGGACGCGACGGGCGCTCCCGGTTCCGCCCAGCCGACGCACGACGAACGCGAGCGCCCAGCCCGCGATCCAGTAGAGGGCGAAGCCGAGCGACAGGCCGGTGACGAAGATCCAAACGAGCGAGTCGAGCGCGTCGAGGTCCCGGAGGTCGTCGCCGCCGGCTCCCAGCGCGGCGGCCACACCGGCCGCAAACGCGAGCGCTGCCACGACGTCGGCGCGATCGCCGGCCTCGTCCGTCACTTCCGTCCGGAGCCGCTCGAAGATCCCCACGCGGGGATTACTACAGCCCGGCGACTGCTCTGTTCGTCGAGGTGAGGCGGTAGGTCAGCTCGAGGTCGGCCTTCTTGTCCTCCGCCTCGATCGACATCGTCACGACGGCGCTACGAATCAGGCCGCTCCGCTCGCCGACGAAGACGGCTGCGTGGATGTCGCCGACCTTGCCGCCGAAATCGTCGATCTTCGCCGCACGCGCGAACGTGTCGAGCTTGGAGATCGCCTGCAGCAGTTTCTTCGTGTCGATCACGCCCGCGATCGTCGCCCCACGCTCGCCGTTCACGACCCGGCCTTCGCGAACGCGGACGTTCTTCACGTAGCGAGCCACGTCGAGGACGGTCCCGGACCAGTCGAGCGCTTGCGCTTGCCCTGTGCTCGCGCTCGTCGCCGGAAGCGTGAAGCGCTGACCGTTCATGCTCATCGAGACGCGGCCTCGGCGCGCCACCGCCTGGAGGTCGAAGCGACCGCCGCCGGGAACGCCCTCGGTGTGCATCGAGAACACGGCGTCGCCGGCGCGAGGGCCCTTGAGGTAGCCGCCGCCGTCGATGACGAGGCTGAAGCGTTGCCCGTCCATCGCGAAGGCGATCCGAGCCTGAAAGGTCGCCGAATGGAGCTTGCCCTGCGCGGTCTGCGCGCCCGTCAGCAGCTGTTGCGCGCGCTCACCCTGCTCCCCGCTGCATGCGGAGAGTGCGACGGCAGCGAACGCCAATGCCGCAAGTCGGCGCATGGAGCCACTATCGGCCGCGCCGCGCCACGATCGTGATCCCCTCCCTGAGGGTTCCGGGCAGTACGCGCTCGATCGCGCGGTAGGCCCGATTCTTGCGCGAGCCGTGGTCGAAGTAGTTCGCCGTGAGCAGGCGCTCGATCTCGAGGCCCGCCGTCTCGATCGCCTGCCGCAGCTCGCCGACCGTGTACTCGTGGAAGTGGCCCGGATTCCCGGGCTCGGCGCGGATCGGCTCGTACGGGTTGCGGCCAAAGAGCATTCGCAGCCGCTTCGGCAGCGCCGTCGCGTTCGGCGTCTGGAGCACGAGGCGGCCGCCGTCGACCAGACCGCCGGCAAGGGTGCGAAGGATCGCCTCGGCCGGGACGTGAAGATGCTCGATCACCTCCGCACAGACGATCGCGCCGTAGCGACCGAGCTCGGGATAACCGGGATCGTTGAGGTCGTGCTCGAAGTGCCGCTCCCCCTCCAGCCGCGGGAAGCGATCGTCGGCCCAGCCGAGCGTGTCGACCGTCGCGCCCGGGACGGCGTCGCGGAGCATCACGCTCTCGTAGCTGGGCCCGACCACGAGGATCGTGTCGGGTGCGAAGCTGCGGACGAGCTCCATGAGCACCGCATACCGCCGCGCGTGGGTTCGGCGATAGACGTCGTCGCCCGGACTAGGCGGCTGCTGCTGCAAACGCTGGAAGCACGTGGCGCAGGAACTGCCCGGTGTACGACTCGTCCACGGCGGCCACGTCCTCGGGGGTGCCGACGGCGATCACTTCGCCGCCCGCCTCACCGCCCTCCGGTCCGAGGTCGATGATCCAGTCGGCCTGCTTGATGACGTCGAGGTTGTGCTCGATGACGAGCACGGTGTTTCCGGCGTCGACGAGCCGCTGAAGCACCTCGAGCAGCTTCTCGATGTCCGCGAAGTGGAGGCCGGTGGTCGGCTCGTCGAGGATGTAGAGCGTTCGGCCGGTGGCCACCTTCGAGAGCTCCGCCGCCAGCTTCACCCGCTGCGCCTCGCCGCCCGACAGTGTCGTCGCAGGCTGCCCCAGCTTCACGTAGTCGAGCCCGACGTCGTGGAGCGTCTGGAGCCGGCGCCGCAGCTTGGGAATCTTCCCGAAGAACCGGAGTGCCTCCTCCACCGACATCTCCAGCACGTCCGCGATCGACTTGCCCTTGAAGCGCACCTCCAGCGTCTCCCGGTTGTAGCGCCGCCCGCCGCAGGTCTCGCACGGGACGTAGACGTCCGGGAGGAAGTGCATCTCGATCTTGATCGTCCCGTCGCCCTTGCAC
>DASZCE010000277.1:0-3916 GCA_035943455.1 Gaiellaceae bacterium
CCGCAGTGCCCTTCGTTGCAGGCGACTTTCGTGCCGGTGAGACCGAGATCGTCCCGCAGCACCTCCGCCAGCGACGTCCCCACCGGGACGTCGACCGCGTACCCCTCGCCGTTGATCCGCAGTTCAGGCACCGGGCGTGACCGCGATGATGTCCGCCAGATGGACGAGCGCAAACGTGGCGCGACTCGTGGCCCACCGCTCGCCCTCGTCCTCGATCTCGGGAAGGGAACGCCACAGCTCCTGCGCGGTCGCGAGCAGCTCCCTGATCTGTTCGAGCTCTCTCGGATAGCCGTCTTGCTCGTAGCACGCGTTCAGCGCTAGCCCGATCGCGCCGATCGTGTCCGGCTGGCGGGTCCACAGCAGCGGCGTCGCCATCGAGAGGTACTGATGGATCCTGGCGAGCGCCATCGACTGCGAGAACTCATCGGTCCCGCTCGGGGTCGAGGGGTCGAGTGGCTCTTCGCCCGCCGCGATCCGCTCCGCGTTCCCCGCGAGCATGTCGCGGAGCTGGCGCTCGTTCAGCCCGGCCGTCATCGCCGTCCGCAGTGCGATCAGAAGCGACTGGGGCTGCCGTCCGTACGGATAGTCCGACGCGTAGAGGACCTGCTCCGGCGGGACATGGTGAAAGAAGTCGAGGAGGTCGACCGGGCTCCAGACGGAGGTGTCGAAGAACACGCCCTTGCGCCCGGCGAGCCGCCCCGCAAGCGCCGCGAGGTCGGCGATGCCGGCGTGCGCGATGATCAGCTGCGCCTCGGGATACGCGTCGACGAGCCGTGCGAGGTCGTCGGCGATCGGGGGGAGTCCTCTCCCGCCGTGGATCAGGATCGGCACCTGCCGGTCGGCCGCCACCTCGAACACCGGAGCGAGGCGGGTGTCGTTCAGCAAGAAGCGCTGTGCCCGGGGATGCAGCTTGATCCCTCGCGCGCCTCGATCGAGGCACCGGATCGCCTCCTCGATCGGCGACTCGTTCATGTCAAGCCGCACGAAGGGGATCAGCCGTCCGCCCGAGCGCTCGGCGAACTGCAGCGTTCGGTCGTTGGGAGCGCGGAACGCCGGCTCGCGGTCAGGCTCGTCCATGCAGAACATGAATGCGCGCGAGACGCCGTAGGCGTCCATGATCCGCCCGAGCTCCTCGTACTGGCCGCTGAAGCCGTCGATGTCGTTGCCGAGGTGCACGTGGGCGTCGAAGATCGCGGCGTCGGGCGGTAGAAGCCGCTTGAGCTCGTCGTCGTAGCTCGCAAGCAGCTTCTGGGCGCGCGAGAAGGGGCCGTCCACGAACGACCAGTCTATGCGAGACTCACGTATACGATCGAGCCATGAACGATGTCCTGATCTACGGCGATTCCATGCATGTGCCCGAGATGCGGCACGAGGTGCCCGTCCCGGTGCCCGATCCCTTCCTGTACGTCGAGCGCAACGGCGACCGTCACGCAGTCGTCACCTCCTACGAGGTTTCGCGCCTCGAGCCGGCCGGGATCCATGCCCATCCCTACGAGGAGTTCGGCTACGACGAGCTGCTTGCGCAGGGTCTCCCTCGCGAGGAGGCCGTCCTGCGCACCGTCGAGAACGCCGTCGAGCAGCTCGGCGTCGAGGCGGCGGTCGTGCCCGTCGCCTTCCCGCTCGGCCTCGCGGATCGGTTACGCGACCGAGGAGTCGAGCTCAAGCCCGACCGCGAGCTCTTTGCGAAGCGCCGACGCGTCAAGAATGCGAGCGAGCTCGACGGAATCCGTAAGGCTCAGCGCGGCACGGAGGCGGCAATGGCGGCCGCGCGAGACATGCTTCGTGCGTCCGAGGCGTCCGGCGGGACGCTCGTCCTCGACGACGCGCCGCTGACCTCCGAGCGGATCAAGGCGCGGATCGTCGAGGTCTTCAACGAGCATGACCTCGTCTCCGACGAGATGATCGTCGCGCACGGAGGACAGGCGGCTTCCGGCCACGACATGGGCTCCGGCCCAATCGCCGCCGGCGAGTCGGTCGTGATCGACCTCTTCCCGCGCGACCGCGGGAGTGGCTGCTACGCGGACATGACGCGAACGTACGTCGTCGGCGAGGTGCCGGAGGAGCTCGCCGAGTATCACCGGCTCGTGCAGGACGCGCTCGCGAAATCCCTCGCGGCCGTCCGAGCCGGCGCCGAGGGCAGCGAGGTTTACCGGCTCGCGTGCGACGTCTTCCACGAGGCCGGCTATCCGACACAGTTGTCGAAGCAGCCGGGAGAGGTGCTCGCGAACGGCTTCTTCCACGGCCTGGGACACGGCGTCGGACTTCAGGTTCACGAGCCGCCTTGGCTGTCCCGGGATCCGAGCCAGCTCGTCGCGGGCGATGTGATCACGCTCGAGCCTGGGCTGTACCGTGAGGGCTTCGGTGGCGTCCGCCTCGAGGATCTCGTCCTCGTCACCAAGGACGGCGCTGAGAATCTCACCGACTTCCCCTACGATCTGACGCCGTGACCGAGACGCAGCGCGCCGCGATCGAGACGATGTTTCTCGAAGAGCGGCGGTATCCGCCGGACCGCGAGTTCGCCGCGCAGGCCAACGCGCAGCCGGAGCTCTACGAGCTCGACCTCGAGGAGCTGTGGGCGAGGGAGAGCCAGCGCGTCACCTGGTTCGAGCCGTGGACGACGCTGCTGGAGTGGGAGGCGCCGTACGCGAAGTGGTTCGTCGGCGGCAAGCTCAACGTCTGCTTCAACTGCGTCGATCGCCACGTCGAGGCGGGTAACGGCGGCAAGGTCGCCTACTTCTGGGAGGGCGAGCCCGAGGACGACAGGCGGAAGATCACCTTCGCGGATCTGCAGTCCGAGGTCGTGCGCTTCGCAAACGCCCTCAGAGGACTCGGGGTGAAGAAGGGGACGCCGGTCGGGATCTACATGGGAATGGTCCCCGAGCTACCGGTCGCGATGCTCGCCTGCGCCAGGCTGGGCGCGCCACACACAGTCGTCTTCGGTGGCTTCTCGGCGGAGTCGCTGGCCGGCCGTCTGAACGACATGGAGTGCGAGCTCCTGATCACGCAGGACGAGGCGTGGCGGCGGGGGACGACGGTGCCGCTGAAACGCAATGCCGACGAGGCGCTCGCCGCTTCGCGTGGGGTCAGGTCTTGCGTCGTGCTTCGGCGGACCGGCGGCGACGTCCCGATCGAGGACGGTCGCGACCTCTGGTGGCACGAGCTCGTCGACGGTGAGTCCGACGATCCCGAGTCGTGTCCGCCGGAACCGATGGACTCGGAGGATCTCCTCTACCTGCTCTACACGAGCGGGACGACTGCGAAGCCCAAGGGGATCGTCCACACGACCGGCGGGTACCTCGTCGGCGTCGCGACGACCCACCACTACATCTTCGACGTCAAGCCCGACTCGGTCTACTGGTGCGCCGCGGACGTCGGTTGGGTGACGGGCCACAGTTACATCGTCTACGGGCCGCTCGCCAACGGAACCACCGGCGTCATGTACGAGGGGACGCCCGACTTCCCGGACAAGGACCGCTGGTGGGAGATCGTCGAGCGCTACAAGGTCGACATCCTCTACACGGCGCCGACCGCCATCCGCAGCCACATGAAGTGGGGGCCGGAGTACGCCGCCAAGCACGACCTGTCCTCGCTTCGGCTGCTCGGCACCGTCGGCGAGCCGATCAACCCCGAGGCGTGGGTCTGGTACCGGGAACACATCGGCGGCGACCGGACGCCTGTCGTCGACACCTGGTGGCAGACGGAGACCGGGATGATCTTGATCACGCCGCTGCCCGGGCTCACGACGCTGAAGCCGGGGTCGGCGACGAAGCCGTTTCCTGGCGTCGACGCCGCGGTCTTCGACGAGCAGGGCAACGAGGTCGGACCCGGCGGCGGGGGCTATCTCGTGCTACGCCGCCCGTGGCCGGCGATGCTGCGCGGGATCCACAAGGATCACGACCGCTTCGTCGAGACGTAC
>DASZCE010000278.1:0-3097 GCA_035943455.1 Gaiellaceae bacterium
CCTCAGGAACGGGCGCGCACGCGGCAAGGTCGTGATCACCGTCTGAGGAGTCGGCTGCCCAAGTTTGGATGGGAGCGTTACCCGACCAGAAGCACTAGCCCCCGCCAGGATGAGCCATAGCGACCAGGCGATGTAGGCCATCGGGACAATCGCGCCCGCGAGCTTCCACCCCTGCTCCTCACAGCGGCCGACGAACTCGAGCGAACCGACGATCAGGAAGAGTCCAATGATGATCCCCGGCCACGCGAGCCATGCCTCGAAGCTATTGCGCCGTCACCGGCGCCTCACCGCCGCCTCGGAGGAGCACAACGAGCGCAACAAGCGCTGCGGGGACGACCATGCTGAAGCCGATCAGAATTCCATTGGTTAGCCCGACCGCCTCCTGAACGCTTCCGAGCGCGATGTACGCGATCCCCGCCAAGGCCGAGCCGAGCCCGAGAACCATTCCTGACGCCGTCGCCGGTGCGCCCGGCACGAACTCCTGCGCGATGATGACCAGCGCGGGAACGGGCACGAAAATGAGGATGCCTGCGAGCGCAATCGCCGCGAAGTAGAGGACTGTTCCTGGCTCGCTGGCGATCACCGCGAGTAGTGGGCAGAGGGCCAGGAGGAATGCTCCAACGATCGTAAGGACGGGGCCGAGCCTCGGTGCTAGGAAGCCGCCCAGGATCGAGCCGAGGCCGCCCGCGAAGGCGAACGCGGACAGCGTCCATCCGATGATGGCTGCGTCGGGTGAGTACGCGTTTTCCTGCACGAGCCAGAGCGGGACGGAGCCTGTGAACGTCACGAACGCCAGCGCGCTGAACATACTCGCGACCGCGAGCGACCCGACCGGGCCGCGCGCCAACCTCAAGTCGAACAGCCGACGAAGGGGCCGGCGCGGATGAGGCTCCCATTGAGGCAAAAGAAGGCCGACAGCGGCGCCCAGGACGAGCCCCGGCAACGCGAGCCAAACCGTTGCCTCACTGCCGTACGTGCCGACGACGTACAGGATGACGACAGGCCCGAGCGCGAACCCCACCATGCCACCGGCGGTGAAGAGACCGACTCCGAGGGTTGCGTTCGTCGCCTGAGAGCCAGCGATCGTCGTACCGATGGGGTGGAGAGCCGCGGACCCCAGTCCGCCGATCACGAGCAAGAGGAAGACGAGCCAGAGGTCGGAAGCAACGCCGATCAGGCTCAAGAACGTCGACGCCATCAAGACGCCGACGCATCCGATCAGACGCAACCCGACATCCTCGCCGAGCGCACCGAAGACGGGTTGCGTCACAGAAGAGGCGATCCAGAACACTGCCACCATCAGGGCGAGGGCCGTGGGACCCGCATCGAACCGCACCTGAAGAGTCGGGAGCAGCGCACCCAAGATCGCGGTCATCGCATCGTTGACCGTGTGGACGAGCGTCATGAAGACTGCGAGCGTCGTCCCGCCGAGGATCCCGGGCTTGCGGATTATGTGCGGCATTCGCGGATCATCAAGGGGCCAGCGGGGGACGTGTTTAAAAAACCGCGGTGCTGCCGCGCTCATGCTGAGGTGGCAACTACGCGGTGCGTTGAACGCCTTTTACATCCACGAGGCTACTCTCGGATCGGCGGTTCCTTGAGGAATCGGATCAACTCTCCGACCGTGTGATGCCGATGCCGGGGGTGGCGAAGCGGAAGCTCGCCATGGACTTCGTACAGGTTTCGGCGCCCATCACGCGTCCTAGTGAGATAGCCGGCTTCCTCGAGATCGCGGATGATGCCCGCGGCGCTGCGCTCTGTTATACCGACGGCTGCGGCGATGTCTCGAACGCGCGCCGTCGGGTCGGCGGCGATGCATGTGAGGACGTGTGCGTGGTTCGTGACGAAGCGCCACGCATGGAAGTCGTTGCCGGAATTAGCGTTCATGAATCTGTGTTACTGTACTCCATCTTCAGTTGATGCGGTTGTGAGTACTGGGAGGTGGGGTTGATGCCGGAGCGCTGGACGCGCGTAATGATTCGTTTTCGTTGGGCGGTCATCGCCGCCTGGGTCGTCGTCTTCGCCGCCGCTTTCATGCTGTCGAGCGGCTTGGCTGACGTGCTCAAGAGCGAGAGCTCGCTTCCGGGCACGGACGCGCAGAAGGTCGAGGACATCCTTGAAGACAACTACGGTCAGCGCACGTACGGCACCTTCACGCTCGTCGTGCGGGGTGAGGGACGGTCCGCGGACGAACTGGCGCCCGCGGTGCAGGCGGCGGCGAAGCGGGCCGCCGGGGAGGTTCCGACTGGCAACGTCGCCGCAGTCCAGGAGGTATCCGACCAGATCGTTACCGCCGAGATCGCCTCGACGCTCCAGCCTCACGACGCGGGCGACTACACGCCGGCGATGCGCCAAGCAGTTGGCAAGATCGATGGCGCGCAGGTGTGGCTGACTGGCGGTCCTGCGCTCGACCACGATCTCGCCCACGTCTTCGCGCACGATCTCGAGGTTGGCGAGCTGTACATCGCGATCCCGATCGCGCTCGCCATCCTCATCTTCGTCTTCGCGACGCTCGCGTTCCTGATCCCGCTTCTTTTCGCGCTCGCCGCCATCCCGACGACGCTCGCAGCCGTTTGGGGCTTTGCCCACGTGATGCCGATGGCGCAGAGCGTCCAGAACCTGGTCACGCTGATCGGTCTAGGGATTGCGATCGACTATTCGCTCTTCCTCGTCTACCGCTACCGCGACGACCGCCGCGCCGGCCTCAGCAAGGACGATGCGGTCGTAAACACGATGAAGACGGCCGGGCACGCGGTCATCTTCTCGGGCACCGCCGTCGCGATCGGGCTCGCGCTCCTCATGGCCGTTCCGGTACCTGAGATCCGGGGCTACGGTCTTGCCGGACTGCTCGTGCCGATCGTCTCGCTGGTCTGCGCGATAACGCTCATGCCCGCGATCCTCTACGTCGCGGAGGCGAAGCTCGATCGCGTTCGCCTCGTGCCGAAGCGAATCATCAAGCGCCGCGAGAGCCGAAGTGAGCAGAACTTCTGGGTCCGCCATGCGCACCGGATCATGCGCCGGCCGGTCCTCTTCCTCGGGATCTCGCTCGCGCTGCTGCTCGCGGCGGCTGCGCCGGTCAGTCGGCTCGACCTTGGTC
>DASZCE010000279.1:0-1717 GCA_035943455.1 Gaiellaceae bacterium
CTGCTGGTCGAGAACTACGCCGCGCTGATCGACGAGGTCACGCGCGCGAAGCCGGCGGCGGCGAAGGGCCGATACATCCGCCGGATTACACTGACGACCACGATGGGACCCGGGATCCACATCGATCCCACCCGCACCAGAGGAATCGTCGAAGAATTGGAGGAGCAGGCAGAGCCTGTAACCGCATAGAGCCGTTTGCCTGAGACAGCTGGCAGCGCGTAGCGCTCGTCCGCGTAAGCGGACCGGTGGAGACGGTCTGGGGGAACCAGAGGTTCCACCAGCTATCCGGCGATGTAAGACCAGCCGAGGCGGATCGAGGAAGCTTGCTTCGTTCGAGCCCGTCTCCCGGCGGGCTCGAAGCACGTAAGGGGACTGATGCACAGATCCGAGAAAGAGAAGGTGGTCGCCGAACTCGTCGAGCGGCTGCGGACGACCGAGACCCTGATTGTGGCGGATTACCGCGGCCTGTCCGTCCCGGACATCAACAAGCTGCGCACCGATCTGCTCGAGCACGGTGCGAAGTTCAGGGTCGTGAAGAACACGCTCACCCGTCGCGCCGCGGAGGAGGCAGGTGCCGAGGCGCTCCTCGCCCTGCTCGACGGCCCCACGGCGATCGCGTTCCTGGAGTCGGACGGCGATCCCGTCGCCGTCGCCAAGGCGTTGAGCGCCGCGGCCCGCGAGACGCGGGTGCTGGAGATCCGCGGCGGCATCCTGGACGGGCAGCCGATCGGCGACGCCGACGTCAGGAGCCTCGCGACGCTGCCGCCCGCGGACGTGCTCCGCGCGCAGCTGGTCGGTGCCGTCAGCGGCCCGCTGATGACCGTCGTCGGCTTGTTCACCGCGCCGCTCCGCGACGTTGTGAACGTCATCGACGCGCGAATCAAACAGCTGCAAGAGCAAGGCGGCGGCGCGGAAGAGGCAAGCCCCGAAGCGACCGCTTCTGCGGAGGCAGAGGCCGAAGCACCAACAACGTCAGAGGAAGCAACCTCGCCGGAAGCCGGTCAGGCTTCCGGCGAAACGGAAGGGGAGTAATGGCCAAGGTAGACACGGACAAGGTCGTCGAGCAGCTGGGCGGGATGACCGTCCTCGAGCTCGTCGAGCTCAAGAACAAGCTGGAGGAGGAGTGGGGCGTGACCGCCGCGGCTCCCGTTGCGGTTGCGGCTCCCGGTGCGGCTCCCGCGCCGGGCGGCGACGGCGCGCCCGTGGAGGAGAAGACCGCGTTCGACGTCGTCCTCGCGAGCGCCGGCGCCCAGAAGATCCAGGTGATCAAGGTCGTGCGTGCGGTCACCGGCCTCGGGCTGAAGGAAGCGAAGGATCTCGTCGACGGCGCGCCCAACACCGTCAAGGAGGGCGTGGCGAAGGAGGAAGCCGACCAGATCACGGCGCAGCTGGAAGAGGCGGGCGCCACCGTCGAAGTCAAGTAGGCGTGATGCGAACGAGGGGCCTGACGGCCCCTCGTTCAGGCCGAAAACGGCGGCGGCGGACTCGATCCGCTTCGCTATACTGCTCATACTGCGCCAAGGGCCCCCTGTTGCCCTTGCGCAGGCTTGTCCATGTTCGGTAAGCTGGTCGGTTCCGCCCGTCCACGTCCGCCTGCAGTTCTCAAGCCGTTTCGAGCCGTTTCCAAGGGAGGCTTCATAGTTGAGTAGAGGGGTTGCCGCGCCGCGCGCGCGCAAGAGTTTTTCGCGCCTGAAGCATGTTCTCGACCTCCCCAACC
>DASZCE010000280.1:0-5506 GCA_035943455.1 Gaiellaceae bacterium
TTGCGCTGGGCGAGGCGGCAGACACCGTCGAGGACGTCTACGAGCCGTATTTGCTCCAGCTCGGCTTCATCCAGCGGACTCCGCGAGGCCGGATCGTGACCGAGCGAGGCCGCGCACACATCCGGGCAGTCGCCGAGCCCGCAGACGCCGCGCTCTTCTGACGCCTCCCGACAAGCGTCTTACGGCGGCCGGGTTCGCGCCGGAACGATCAGAACATGCCCGACGAATTACCGCTGGACCGGGATGATGTCGTCGTTATCCTGGGAGCGCTGTTCGACATTCGAGCCGACGTCCGGCACGTAATCCGGCTCCTCGAGGAGAACGATGAAGAGGAAGCGCAAGAAGATGACGCCTGAGGAGCGCGCTGCCTGGGAAGCCCGGTATGAGGAGACCCAGCGCAAGCTTCAAGAGCGAATCGGTGACCGGGGCTGCGAAAGTGGACGAATCGCGTACCACGAGGCGAAGCTCGCCGAGGAGCGCCACGCCGCCGGCGCCACGGATTCCTAGCGTCTGAACTGAAGCTCGTGCCAGCTCGGCACCGGGGCTAGCTCCAGCAGCGCCCGGTCGCCGCGCGGATCGCGGTACCCGAACTCGCCGCTGTCCTCGTCCCAGTCGACGTCGAGCAATCCGAGCTTGACGCGCTGGTCGAGCCACGCGCCGCGAAACACGAGCTTTCGCAGCCAGTAGACGAGCGATTCGCCGTCCACGGCGGCGAGCGCCTCCCAGTGCCGGACGAGATAGCGGCCGAGCGGGCTGCGCGGCTCGTCGATGCGCTGCTCGGCCGTCAGCTCGACGAGGTCGGCTGCCTCATCCTCGTCGAGGTCGTTGCTCGCGACGAGGCCTAGCTTCACCGCCGCCGCGATCACACGCTGCTCGAAGTCGTCGGCGTTGAAGGCGAAGCGGTAGCCGAGGAACTCGACGACGTAATCGTCGCCGGACGCGTAGTTCACGTCGCTCGTCACGACCTCTGAGCATACGCGTGAGGTCTGCCGTCCGCGCCCCTCCGTACCGTCATCTCTCCCGTGACCGGTACCTGGAACATTCGTCCGTGCGACCACGACGTCGCGCTCGCGCTTTCGCAGCGCCTCGGAGTCAGCGAGACGACGGCGCGCGTTCTCGTCCGCCGTGGGTACGCCGACGGCGGGAGCGCCGAACGGTTCCTCGCCGGCGCCGAGCCGGGGCATGACCCTTTCCTGCTCGGCGACATGGCGGCGGCCTGCGCACGGATCCGCGACGCGATTGCACGGAAAGAGCGAATCTGCGTCCACGGCGACTACGACGCCGACGGGATTTGCGCCACGGCGCTCGCCGTCCTCGTCCTGAAGGAGCTCGGCGCAGACGTCGACTGGCATCTCCCGAGTCGCTTCGAGGAGGGCTACGGCGTCTCCGATGAGACGCTCGCACGACTTGCGGACGAAGGATGCGCCCTCGTCCTGACCGTGGACTGCGGGATCACGGCGGTGGAGGAGGTCGCCGCGGCCGCCAGCCGGGGCCTCGACGTCATCGTCACCGACCACCATCGACCCGGGGAGCGGCTTCCCCAGTGCCCGATCGTCGCCACCCGCCCCTCCGACTACCCGTTCCCGGAGCTCTGCGGCACCGGTGTCGTCTGGAAGCTCGCGCAGGCGCTCGTGGCCGGCGAACCCGACCGGCTACGGCGCCATCTCGACCTGGTCGCGGTGGCGACGATCTCGGACGTCGTCCCGCTCGTCGACGAGAACCGCTTCCTCGCCCGCGAGGGGCTGAAAGCGCTCGCGCGCACGCAGAAGCCGGGTCTTCGGGCGCTCCTGCGCTCCGCAGGGGTCGATCCCGCCGCGGTCGACGAGGGCGCAGTCGGCTTCCGGCTCGCGCCGCGCATCAACGCCGCCGGACGGCTCTCGCATCCTGAGGCCGCGCTCGACCTGCTGTTGACCGACGACGAAGGAGTCGCCGCCGAGCTCGCGGGCCGGCTGGAGGAGCTCAACCGCGAGCGACAGGCGGTCGAGGACCGGATCCTCCGCGAGGCGATTGCCCAGGTCGAGGCGTGGCCGGAGGCGCGTCGGCGACACCGCGGTTACGTGCTCGCCGACGAGTCGTGGCACGAAGGGGTGATCGGGATCGTCGCCTCGCGGCTGGTTGAGCGCTTCCATCGCCCGGTGGTGCTCATCGCCGGCAGCGAGTGCGCCTGGAAGGGGTCAGGGCGCTCGGTCGCTGCCTTCGATCTCCACGCGGCGCTCGCCGCCTGCAGCGGCCACCTCAGCCGGTTCGGCGGTCACCGTGCCGCCGCCGGTCTCTCGATCGACCGGGCAGATGTCGGAGCGTTCGCCGAAGCGTTCGCCGCGCAGGCCGATGCGGCACTCACCGAGTCGGACCTGAGGCCGCCGACGACGATCGACGCCGTCGTCTTTGGCGACGAGCTCACGCTCGAGCTGTGCGAGGAGATCGGCCGTCTGGCGCCGTTCGGGCTCGGGAACCCGGGCGTCACGCTGCTCCTGCCGTCCAGCGAGCTCGTCGACGTCCAGACGACGGCGAACGGGAAGCACCTCCGGTTCCGGGTTCGGCACCGCGACCGCCCAGCGGGAAGCGCGATCGGCTTCGGGCTCGGCAGGCACCTCGACAGCGCCCGGCGCGAGGTGCGCTACGACGTCGTCTTCCGCCTGCAGGAGAACCGCTGGAACGGCACGGTCGCGCCGCAGCTCGTCGTCCGCGATCTGCGGGAAACCTCGGTGCGCTACGAGGATCTGCGTGCCTGGCTCGCGCGGGAGTTCCGGAAGGAGACGGGGCGAGCGCCCGAGGCGCAGGCCATCTTCGCCGAGCTCGGCTTCGAAGCGGGTGGCCCGAGGCGGCAGCTGCTCGAGTCAGCGGCGTTCAGAGCGCTGCTGGAGGAAGAGCAGTTGGCCGAAGCCGCTTAGGCCCGGCGGAACGCCTTCCCCGGCGCCCATGGGCGCTCACGTCGGGCCTCGGAGTCGAGCCCCGCCAGCAGCCGGGCAAGGGCGAGCGTTTTTCGCTTTTGTCGGCGGCGGAAGTACACGGACCCGCCGTTTTCGCGCCGCGCAGGGCACCTCCTGCCTCCGGAGTACACTGGTTTCATGGCAGTTCTCGAGGCACCCGAGCGACATCAGGACCTGATCGCCGAGCTGATCGCAGAGGTTGCCGAGTACAACCCCGACGTCGATCGCGACCTGCTCACCCGGGCGTTCCGCTTCGCGGCGAAGGCGCACGGCGGCCAGCAGCGCCGCTCCGGCGAGGAATTCATCCACCATCCCTACGCCGTCGCACGCATCTGTGCCGAGCTCCGCCAGCCCGACGAGACGATCGCTGCAGCGCTCCTGCACGACGTCGTCGAGGACACCGACGTCACCCTCGACGAGGTCCAGGCCGAGTTCGGTGAGGACGTCACCCAGCTCGTCGACGGCGTCACGAAGCTGACGCGGGTTCAGTTCCAAAGCCGGGAGCAGGCCGAGGCCGAGAACTACCGCAAGATGATTCTGGCGATGGCCCAGGACCCGGGCGTGATCCTGATCAAGCTCGCGGACCGGCTCCACAACCTCCGGACGATCGAGTACCTGGGGAAGCAGAAGCAGGTGCAGAAGGCACGGGAGGCGCTCGAGGTCTATGCGCCGCTCGCGCACCGGCTCGGGGTTCACACGATGAAGTGGCAGCTCGAGGACCTCGCCTTCGAGACGCTCCATCCACGCAAGTACACCGAGATCAAGGCCATGGTCAACGAGCGTCGTGCCGATCGGGAGGAGCACGTCGGCGAGGCGGCGTACGTGCTCAAGCGCGAGCTGGACAAGGTCGACATCCCGGCGGACATCTCGGGCCGGGCGAAGCACTTCTACTCCATCTACGACAAGATGGCCAAGAAGGGCAAGGAGTTCAACGAGATCTACGACCTCACCGCGATGCGCGTGATCGTGGAGCGCTCAGGTGAGGAGGGGACGCGCGACTGCTACGGCGCGCTGGGGCTGATCCATTCGCTCTGGAAGCCGATGCCCGGCCGTTTCAAGGACTACGTCGCGATGCCGAAGCTCAACGGCTACCGCGCCCTGCACACGACCGTGATCGGTCCTCACGGCCGGCCGCTGGAGATCCAGGTGCGAACGAGCGACATGCACGAGATGGCCGAGCTCGGCGTCGCCGCCCACTGGCTCTACAAGCGTCGCGGCAAGGGCAAGAAGGCCGACGAACAGTGGGTGGCGCGCGTGCGCCAGCTCATGGACTGGCAGGACGAGTCGGATCCAGGCGAGTTCAAGCGCCAGATGATCAGCGACCTCTTCACCGACGAGGTCTACGTGTTCACCCCCAAGGGGGAGGTGAAGACGCTTCCGGCTGGCTCGACGCCGATCGATTTCGCCTATGCGGTGCACACCGACGTCGGCCACCGGACGGTCGGCGCACGCGTCAACGGCAGGATCGTCCCACTCCACTACCAGCTGCAGAGCGGGGATTTCGTCGAGATCCAGACATCCAAAGCCGGCGGCCGCGGTCCGTCGCGCGACTGGCTGGCGCTCGCGAAGTCATCACGTGCACGGAACAAGATCCGCCAGTGGTTCTCCCGCGAGACGCGCGAGGACACGGAGCAAAAGGGCCGAGAGTCGCTCGAGCAGGCGCTGAAGGCGCAGAAGCTTCCGTATCGGAAGATCGCGGGCTCCGCGGTCCTGGCCCAGGTGATCCGCGAGGCCGGCTACAAGAAGGCGGAGGACTTCTACCTCGCGCTCGGCTCGGGCAAGCTCCAGCCGAGTCAGATCGTCGACAAGGTGCTCCAGCGCCTGAAGACGAGTGAGGTCGCCGAGGAAGAGGTTGTCCCCCTCAAGGCAAAGCCGACTGCTCCGAGCAGCGCCGTTGGGATCAACGTCGAAGGCGTTCAGGACGTGCTCGTGCGCGTCGCGAAGTGCTGTACGCCGGTCCCGAGCGACAAGATCGTCGGCTACATCTCGCTCGGCAAGGGGATTACCATCCACCGCGAGGACTGCCCGAACGTGAAAGCGCTGCGGCGGAATCCCGAGCGCTTTACGCCGGTCAGCTGGGACGGCGGCACGACGCAGAGCTTCCGTGTCCAGATCGCGGTCGACGCGTGGGACCGGCCGCGCCTGCTCGAGGACGTCGCGCGGACCTTCGCCGAGCACGGCGCGAACATCGTCTCCTACGGAGGCACCGTCGAGGATCAGCTCGCGAAGAACTGGTACACGGCCGAGGTCGGTGACGTGAAGTCCCTGCGGACGCTGCTGACCTCGCTCCGGAACATCGACGCGGTCTTCGACGCCTACCGCGTCACCCCGTCCTAGACGCGGCTCGGACCGGCTGGCGGCGGTCGGGGTCGGCGCCCACCTGCAGACGCTCCCTCGTTCGAGCGATTCTTGCGCGCGAATCTACTCAAAAGTCCCCGCTAATCGCGCAAATACCCGTACGGGGGATGGTCACCCGAACGAGAGAGCTACCTCGTTCGAGGGATAGACGCGGCGGTCTTTCTGCTTACAACTTGGGGAGGGGGAGAGGGCAAGCCTGCGGCGCCCACTCGCAAGAG
>DASZCE010000281.1:0-4967 GCA_035943455.1 Gaiellaceae bacterium
CCCGAAGACGCCGACGATCTCGCCGGCCTTGACCTCGAGATCGACGGGCTTCAGCCGGGGTGCACGCGACAGGCTCCGGACGCGGAGGACCGCCGCGCCGTCGCCACTTGCCGCCGCCGACGCCGTCTCGTCGAGCTCGCTCGCGAGGGCGTGGCCGACCATCATCTGGGCCAGCCGGGCCTCGTCGACCTCCGCGGCCGACACGGTATCGATCTTCTCGCCGTCCCGGAGCACCGTGACGCGGTCCGCGATCTCCAGCACTTCCCCGAGCCTGTGCGAGACGTAGACGACGGCGACGCCCGAGCGCGTGAGGTCGCGGATGATCTCGAACAGCCGGTGCGCCTCGCGGTCCGACAGGGCCGAGGTCGGCTCGTCCAGCAGCAGGACGCGAACCTCCGACGACAGCGCTTTCGCGATCTCGACCAGCTGACGCTCGGCCATACCGAGATCGCGCACCAGGCGCTTGGGGTCGACGTCGAAGCCGATCCGGCGAAGAGGGCCAGCGGCCGCGCCGTTCAGCGCCGACCAGTCGACGATCCCTCGCGGCCCGTGCCAGCGGCCGAGGAAGACGTTCTCCGCCACCGACAGCGGTCCCACCAGGCTGAGGTCCTGATAGACGATCCCGATCCCGCGGGCGCGCGCCTGCTCCGGAGAGCCGAACGGAATCTCGTCGCCGCCGACCGTCATCGACCCCGCGTCGGGCGTCACCGAGCCGGCGATCACCTTCATGAGCGTCGACTTCCCGGCGCCGTTCTCTCCCAGCAGCGCGTGCACCTCGCCGGCGTCGACCTCGAAGTCGACGCCGGCGAGCGCCTGCACGCCGGGGTAGGCCTTGCTGACGCCGTGGAGGCGCAGCAGCGCGCCGTTATTCGCCCTTGCAGTCAGCCTTGATGCCCTCCCAGTCGATCTTCGGCAGCTTCGGGGTCGGGTAGAACTGGTCGGCGTTGCCCTGCCACACGGTCCTCGGTCGGATGTCCTTCGTCTGCGGGACCTCGAGGCCGCAGGCCAGCCGCACGGCGTACTCGGTGCCGAACCATCCCCACTCCGGGAACCCGTGGTGCGTTTCGGCGATGATCTTCCCTTGCCGAATCCGGTCGGTCGACTCCGGCGTCACGTCGTTCGTGAAGATCGCGACCTTCCCCTCCGGAGGCGCAGTCTTGCCGCCGGCGGAGACGAGAATGCCCTTCCGCTCCGCGGTGAGCATCGCGCCCAGCCCCATCTCGTTCGACGCCGCCCAGACGAAGTCGAGTTGCGAGGGGTTGAAGCGTGAGTAGAAGGTCTCGGCGGCCTTGATCCCCTTCTCCCGGTTCCAGTCGGCCGCGATCGGCTTGGCCAGGATCTTGATGCCGGGGTAGTCCTTGATCACGGCGTTGAACCCGTCGAGGCGCTCTTGCGAGAAGAACGTCCCCGCGATGCCCTCGATGATCACACCGTTCGCCTTGGGCGCATTCTTGTCGGCGTCCGCGTACGTCTTCTCCCACCAGTCGAGGTCGAGATACTGGTCGGGACGAACCTCGACCTTGGGGCCGGTGCCGAGAACGCCCGGTCCGCCGAAGTAGTCGAGCACGCTGTACGCCGAGACCGACGCCGCTTCCGAGTTGTCGAAGCCGATGTAGCTCGCGACGTCGATGTCCTTCTGCGGCTCGAGGAGGTTGACCATGATCACCGGGATTCCGGCGTCGTTGGCGTTCCGAATCGCCGGCTTGACGGCCTCGGTGTCCGCCGGGGAGATCGCGATCACGTCGACCTTGCGCGAGATGTAGTCCTCGAGGATCGCGAGCTGATCGGCGAACGCCGTGTGCGTTGCCGGCGAGCGGCTGATCACCTCGACGTCGAATCCGGCGCCGTTCGCGTCGGCCGCCCCCTTCTCGAAGAAGTTCGTCGCCGTCTTGAACACGCCGGTGATGTCGGGCGGCGTCCATCCGATTGTGATCTTCTCTTCGGCTCTGGCGCCGCCGCCCTCGTCGCCGCCGCACGACACGGCAACGAGGCCCACGCATATCGCGACCAGCGCAAGTCCAGCCCTGCTTCGCTTCATGCTGCACCTCCTCGGCGTTTCCGCCGTCGTCGTTGGTTCTCTCATCTCGCTACACCGCCGTGTAGCCACCATCGATCACCAGGTGCGAACCCGTCATGTACGCGACCTCGTCGCTTGCGGCAAACATGATCGCGGCCGCAATCTCCTCGGGCCGGCCCAGCCGCTTCGCCGGGCGGGCGTCGGCGAGCCACCGCTCGTGCGCCTCCGGCTCGGGAGCGGATCGGGTCGCATCCTCCACGAGCGCCGTCCTCGTCGTTCCAGGGCAGATGCTGACGGCCCGGATTCCCTGCTCCGCGTGGTCGACCGCGATCGACTGCGTCAGCATCAGCAGGGCGGCCTTCGAGACGTTGTAGGCGACCTGGCCCGGAACCGCCACGATCCCCGCCTCGCTCGAGACGTTCACGATCACGCCTCCGCCGGCGGCGCTCATGGCAGGGATCGCGGCCCGAGCCGCCATTGCGGCTGCCCGAATGTTCACGGCCATCAGCTCGTCCCAGCGCCCCGGATCGGTCTCCGGGAGGCTGGCGAGGAAGTGGAGGCCGGCGCAGTTCACGAGCAACCCGAGCGGCGCCTCGCCGCCGGCGCGCTCGACGAGCCTCTCGGGCATTCCGGCCTCGGTGAGGTCGCCGCCGACGAACTCGCCGCTCTCGCCGAGCTTGGCGGCGACCTCCTTTCCGCGAAGCTCGTCCCGGCCGGTCGCGACGACCCACCAGCCTGCCTCCGCCAATGCGATCGCCGCCGCGCGTCCGATTCCGCTCGTCGCGCCGGTGACGATCGCGGAGCGCCTCATCGCGCCCCCAACCCGCCCAGACCGAGACCCGCTTTCGCCGCCGCCTCCTCGTGCGCGACCTGGACCTCGATCTTCGTCCGGTCGGCGCGGTGCCACGCCCGGTAGCACTCGAACGGCCGCCCGCGATCGTCCCACGAGACGGCCTCGACGTAGAGGAGCGGAGCGCCCGGCTCGACCTCCAGCAGCTTCGCGAGGTCCTGCTCGGCTCTCGCCGCCTCGACCACCCGCCGGCCGCCGGCGACCGTGAGCGCGTGCTGCTGCTCGAGGACGCGGTAGAGCGACCGCGCCTCGAGATCCGCCTCGAGCAGCGTTTCGGCGACATCGGCAGGGAAGTGGCTGACGACGTACATGACGAGGCGGTCGTCCATCCAGCGGAGCCGCTCGACCGTGACACCGTGGCTCTCCGAGGGGAGACGGAGCGCCTCGGACGCCCATAACGGCAGCGGCTCGACGAGGCGGCGGAGCACGCGAGATCGGACGTCATGCCCGGCTCGCTCGGCCTCCTCGTAGAAGCCGTGCGCCGACTGCAGCAGCCAGCTGTCCGAACGGCGTTCGGCGACGAAGGTGCCGCGGCCCTTTTCGCGCCGGATCAGCCCCTCCGACTCGAGCTCCGAAAGCGCTTGCCGGACCGTCGTTCTCGAGACGCCGAACTGCTCGCAGATCGCCGGCTCGGACGGCAGCCGCTCACCGACGGCCAGGCGCCCTGACTCGATCTCGGCGGTGAGCAGCTTGGTGAGCTGAAAGTAGAACGGGATCGGCGACCGCCGATCGATCGCGCGCGCAGAGATGGCGGTGTTGCTCGAGTCCCGCATCCTGTCCGTACAGGACGACCGTATGAGAGGATGATCTCAGCTGTCAAGCGGGAACCGGCCGCAGCGGTTCCGCTGCTTCCGCAAGGCGGTCGTAGAGGTCGCGTGTGAGGTCGAGGTGGAACACCTCGGCGATCACCTCCGTCCAGCCGTGGAGGAAGTACCGCCAGCCGTCGTGAATCTCCAGGCCTCGCTCCGCCTCCTGGGCGCGGGCCTGCTCGAGGAACCGGAGCTCGCCGCGGTAGTTCAGCTCCCAGACCACCGCGAGCTCGGGGAAGAGGGCAGCGTCGGAGATCGGTGAGCCGGGGGCATCCTTGCCGAGTCCCGTCGCGTTGACGACCAGCGAGCCCGGCGGCAGCCGGGCAAGCAGCGCGTCGCTCTCCTCGGCCGCGCGAACGAGCTCGAGGCGTACGTCGGTTCGCGGACCGAGGTCGGCGAGCACGACACGAAGGTTGTCGAGCCGCCCCGCGATCGTGTCGGTGACGACGAGCCGCTCCGGCGGGCGTTCGGCGCCGGCGAGGTGGACGGCGATCGCCGTTCCGGCACCGCCCGCGCCGAGGCAGAGGCACTGCGCGCCGCTCGTCCACCGGTCGGGGGAGAGGAACTCGCCGAGCGCCCGGCCGGCCGTGATCGGATCCTTCGCGTGGCCGACGACTGATCCCTCCCGCTTCGAGATGCACGAGACCTCGCGGCAGAGCCGAGCGTTCGCGTCGAGCTCGTCGAAGAGTTCGCCTGCGTGCCGGTAGATATCGACCTTGTGGGTCGTCACGAGCGCGCCGGGCGCCGCCCGATCCTCGCGGATCCGCCGCACGGCAGCGGCGAATGCCTCCGGCGGCGCACCCAGCGGGATGTCGTACCCCTCGAGCGTCGCCTCGATCCCGAGGATCGGCGTCCAGCGGGGGAAGAGCTCGAAAATGCTCGACCCGGAGGTCGAGACGCCGACGAAGAGCAACCGCTCACTCATGCTTCCGATCGTACGCCGGTGGCAACAAGCCGCCGGAGCGACGCCGCGGCCGTGGGCTCTGCGATCAGGATGCCGGCGAGAATCGCGGCGCATCCTGTGAGACCGAATGCACCGAGCCGGTCTCCGGCAAACAGGTACCCGGCGAGCCCGGCGAACACGGTCTCGAGGGAGAAGATGACCGCGATCCGGGTCGCACTCACGCGCCGCTGCGCCCAGACCTGGACGAGATAGGCGAAGGCGACGGCGAAGAGCCCGGTGACGAGGACGGCCGCCCAGACCGTCTCGCCGTGAGGCATGGACAGGTCGCCGAGCGCGATCGCGAGCGCCAGGAACAGCACACAGGCGGCGGCGACCTCTACGAACGTC
>DASZCE010000282.1:0-3280 GCA_035943455.1 Gaiellaceae bacterium
CGTGTATACGGCGGCATGAGCCCGTACGAGCGGCGTCGTCGACAGCGTCCGAGGCGGCGGGAGGACGAGCTCTTCCCGCGGCGCTCGCGGCGTCAGCGTCGGCGCTCGCGCTCGAGGCATGGAAGGAAGGTGGCGGTTGTCGTTGGGATCGTCGTCGTCGTGCTGGCGCTGATCGCCGCAGCCGGAATCACGGGTGCCGCGACGGTCGGCCCACGCTGTGATCTCAACCGGCTGCGGCCCGTCGAGATCGGTCAGAACTCGTTCGTCTACGCCGCCGACGGCTCGCTTCTCGGCTCGATCCCGGCGGAGAAGAATCGGCAACCCGTTCCGCTTCACCGGATCAGCAAGTGGATGCGGCTCGCGACGATCGCCATCGAGGATCGCCGCTTCTACGAGCACAGCGGCATCGACCTCGAAGGCATTGCGCGGGCGCTGGCCGCGGACGTCCAGGCGGGGCGCGTGGTCGAAGGCGGGTCGACGATCACGCAGCAGCTCGTCCGGAACCTCTACATCAGCCGAGAGGTCACGTTCGAGCGGAAGCTGATCGAAGCCTGTCTTGCGGTGCGGCTCAACAACCGTCGCTCGAAAGCGTGGATCCTCGAGAACTACCTCAACACGGTCTACTACGGCAACCACGCCTACGGTGCTCAGGCGGCGTCCCAGACGTACTTCTCGAAGCCCGCGTGGAAGCTGACGCTGGGACAGGGCGCGCTGCTCGCCGGGCTGACCCAGGCGCCTTCGGTCTACGACCCGCTGAACAAGCCCGCGTCCGCCCTTCGCCGCCGCGACCAGGTGCTACAGGCGATGCTCGTAAACGGCGATATCACCCCGGCGCAGTACCGGGCGGCGATCGCCGACCGCCAGCTCCACCTGCGGCCGGGCAAGGTGTACACGCGCATCCGGGAGCCCTACTTCTTCAGCTACGTACGTGAGCAGCTGATCGCTCAATACGGGGCGAACACCGTGCGATCCGGCGGACTTCGCGTCTACACGACGATCGACCGGCGGTTCCAGCAGCAGGCGCGGAACGCGATCCTACGGACGCTGCCGTATCCCGACGATCCCGCCGCGGCGATCGTTTCGATCAACCCTGCGAGCGGGACCATCCGGGCGATGACGGCTGTGACCCCGGGCAGGCGGGGCAACCAGTTCAACCTCGCCTCGCAGGCTCGGCGTCAGGCCGGGTCGACGTTCAAGACCTTTGTGCTCACCGCGGCAGTTGCCGAGGGCGTCGACCCGGACTCCACCTACTACACCTCCCGGTTCTTCGTCTACCAACCCGACCCATTGAGCGCTCCGTGGAAGGTCTCCACCTACGACCACTCCTACCTGGGGTCGGTCTCGATCCACCGCGCGACGCTCTCCTCGGACAACACGGTCTTCGCGCAGCTGACGCTCGATCTCGGCCCGGAGAAAGTCGCGGCGATGGCCCACCGGCTCGGCGTGCGCTCGAACCTGAAGACGAGGGAGGGCGTCTACGTCCCATCGCTCGGGCTCGGGTCGGCTGGCGTGTCTCCGCTCGACATGGCGTCGGCGTACGCGACGCTTGCCGCGGGCGGGATCTACTCCGAGCCGATGGCGATCCGGAAGGTTGTCCTCCCGGACGGGACCGTCGACACCGATGCCGGCTGGGGAAAGCCGCAACGCCGGCGGGTGGTCGCCGACTGGGTCGCCGACGAGGTGACGAAGATCCTCGAGGACAACATCGACGAGGGCACGGGAACGGGCGCCGGTGTCCTCTTCAACCGGCCGGCGGCGGGCAAGACCGGAACGACGGACGACCACACCGACGCCTGGTTCTGCGGGTACACGCCCACGCTGTCGACGACCGTCTGGGTCGGTTACCCGCAGGCGCAGATCCCGATGGAGAACGTGCACGGCATCTCGGTTGCCGGCGGGACCTTCCCGGCCACGATCTGGAACCTCTACATGCGCTCGACGATCGGAAGCACAGAGCCCGTCGACTTTGCGGAGCCCTCCTCCGAGCCCGAGTGGCGTTCGTTCGACCGCGGTCAGTACGCAAACCAGTACAACGACTACTACACGCCCTACGACTGAGGGCCGTCGCCGCCGTGAGGCGCTCCGAGCCGCTGCACTCGTAGCGCCGATCTACCTGCTCGCGACGATCGTCCCACAGGGCGGTCTCGCACGCGGCCGTGAGTATCGGGATGTCGGCCTCTATGGACAGTACGCCCACGGACTTCTCGACGGGCGGATTCCCTATCGCGACGTCTTCGTCGAGTACCCACCCGGCGCCTTCGTGGTGCTGACGCCTCCGGCGCTGCTTCCCGACGAGGCCTACCGGCATGCGTTCAAGGCGCTCATGGCGGTCGTCGGCGTGGCGACGCTCGTCACCGCGGCGCTGATCCTTGCCCGCCTGGGCGTCCGGAGGCGACGGCTGTACGTCACGCTCGTTGCCCTCGCGCTCACGCCGCTTGCGCTCGGGCCCGTCTCGCTGAACACCTACGACGCGTGGCCGGCGCTCCTCGCGGCGGGCGCTCTCTGTGCCGTGCTGTACGCGCAGCCGACCCTCGGGTTCGCGCTGCTCGGGCTGGCGGTGACCGCAAAGCTTTATCCGATCGCGCTGCTGCCACTCTTCTGTCTCGCGGTCGCGCCGCGCGCGCTTTCGCGACCACTGCTCGCCTTCGGCGCCGTCGTTCTCGCCGTCGTCGGGCCGTTCGCGCTCATCGGCCGGGACGGGCTGTGGGAGAGCATCGAGGCGCAGGCGGGGCGCTCGCTTCAGGTTGAAAGCCTCGGCGGGGCGATGCTGCTCGCGGCCGACCGGATCGGGGTCTACGACGCGGACGTCGTCGGCGGCTCGACCGCCGCCGTCTCCCGCGATCTCGCCGGCGCCGTGCCCGACACCCTCGCCGCGATCTCGAGCGGCCTCCAGCTGGCCGCCGTCCTCCTCGTGGTGTGGCTCGTTGCCCGCACCGCGATCGACGGCGAGCGGCTGGTCGCCGGGTCGGCGGCGACGGTTGCAGGCGTTCTCGCGTTCGCGAAGTTCATCTCGCCGCAGTATCTGGTCTGGCTCCTGCCGCTGGTTCCGCTCGTGGCGCCGCCGCTCGGCGTCGTCGCTTCGATTGCGCTCGCGGGAGCGATGGTTCTCGGCCAGCTGTGGTTCTTCCACTACCGTGACCTCTTCGCGGTCGAGGGGATCGTCTGGCTCGTCGTCTTGCGCGACGTCCTCCTGGTGGCCGTCTACGGTGCGCTCGCGGTCGCCGTCTTCCGCCTCAGCACGAAGATGCCGTCCTCGTCCAGCACCGTCCGCCAACGGCCG
>DASZCE010000283.1:0-4815 GCA_035943455.1 Gaiellaceae bacterium
GCGGGTCGAGGCGATCGTGCTCTCGATGACGCCGCAGGAGCGCCGGATGCCGCACCTGATCGACGGGTCCCGGCGGAAGCGGATCGCCGCAGGGAGCGGCACGACCGTCCAGCAGGTGAACAAGCTGCTCTCGGCCCGCAAGCAGATGCAGAAGATGATGAAACAGATGGGCAAGGGAAAGATGCCGGGCCTCCCGCAGGAACTTGTGAAGCAGCAACGGCGATGAACACGGCGCGAGAGCCACAACGATTCGCCGCCGGAGCGCGGCTTCGCCGCCCCCATGCACGCGGGCTCCGCCTACTGTTGGTCAAACGATCCCCTCCGAAAGGAGGGGGCTTACGGGGGAACCAGGGGTTCCCCTATGCACCGGAGGTGTTATGGCAGTACGGATGAGGCTGACGCGGGTCGGCTCGAAGAAGAATCCGATCTATCGCGTCGTCGTCGCCGATTCCCGCTCGCCGCGGGACGGCAAGTTCATCGAGATCGTCGGGCGCTACAACCCGCAGAGCGAGCCGTCGACGATCGAGTTCGACGAGGAGAAGGTCAAGGAGTGGCTCGGCAAGGGTGCGCAGCCCTCGGAGACGGTCTCTCGCCTGCTCAAGATCAAGAACCTTGGCTGAGCTCGTGACCTACCTGGCGCAGCGGCTCGTCGACGATCCCGACGCCGTCCGCGTCGAGGAGGAAGAGCGGGATGATGCGCTCGTGCTCCGCTTGCACGTCGCGAAAGACGACATCGGGAAGGTGATCGGACGCCAGGGACGGATCGCACGCGCGCTCCGCGCGATCGTCCGCGCCGGCGGCGCCAGGCAGCGGCGCCGGCTCCTCCTCGAGATCGCTGACTGACGAAACTGACCTCGTGACGGTGGGTCGGGTGGGGAGACCCCATGGCCTCGACGGCTCCTTCGTCGTCGAGGATGCGAGCGAGGACCCGGCGCGTTTCGAGCCGGGCGCAACGCTCCTCGTCGCCGGTGGACCGGCAACGGTCGTCGACCGCAAGCGGGCCGGCGGCCGGCTCATCGTGCGGCTCGACCGGCCCGTCGAGCGCGGGATTGCGCTCCAGGTGCGGCGCCAGGATCTGCCCGAGCCGGAGCCCGGTACGTACTACGCGTTTCAGCTGGTCGGACTGACCGTCGAGGAGGAGGGGGGTCGCACGCTGGGAACGGTCGAAGAGGTGGCTCCGGGGATCGCCAACGACGTGCTCGAGCTTGATTCCGGTCTGGCGCTGCCGATGGTGGAGGCGTGCGTTCGAAAGGTCGATCTCGAGGCGCGGCGAATCCTGGTGGCGCGTGGGTTTGCACCTAGGAACTAACCTGCTCGGGCTCTGCGTATCGACGTCTTCACACTCGTTCCGCACGTGTTCGCGGCCGTTTCCGAGCAGCGACCCCTCGCCACGGTTCTCGGCGGCGAGCTCGACCTCCGTCTCTTCAACTACCGCGACTGGACGCCGCTTCCCGGGGGGCAGGTCGACGATGAGCCCTACGGCGGCGGGGCGGGGATGGTGTTGCGGGTGGACGTTGTCGCGGCAGCGCTCGAGGGTGTCTACGGCGGTCTTCCGGAGCATCGAGTGATCGCACTCACGCCGCAGGGCCGCCAGCTCGATCAGCGCGTCGTCGAGGAGCTCGCCGCTGAGAAGCACCTGACGCTGCTCTCGGCGCGCTTCGAGGGCTTCGACGAGCGGATCCTGGTACATCTCGCGAACGACGCGATCTCGATCGGGCCGTACGTTCTCTCGGGCGGGGAACTCCCTGCCATGGTGGTCCTCGACGCCGTAGGAAGGCGCCTTCCCGGTGCGCTTGGCGAAGGTTCGGCGCTCGAAGAGACCTTCTCGGCTGAGCTCGAGGGTGGGCACGAGTATCCGCACTACACGCGGCCGGCGGAATTTCGTGGCTGGCGCGTGCCGGATGTGCTCGTATCAGGCGACCACGCGCGGATCGCAGATTGGAGGCGGGCACGGAGCAAAGAGCGAACACCTTCGTGAGAAACCCGGTCGACCGCCTGACCCGCCGCCTGCCACATCCTTGGCGGGTCGCGATCGACTGGGCCGTGACGATCGTCGGCGCCGTTGCGATCGTCCTCGCGATCAAGCAGTGGGTCGTGAATCCGTACCGGATCCCGTCCTCCTCGATGGAGCCCACGCTGCATTGCGCGGGCGGCGCCGTCGGCTGCACAGCGCGCTTCTCCGACCGCGTGCTCGCGAACCGCTTCATCTACCACTTCGTCGACCCGAAGCGGGGCGACATCGTCGTCTTCAACACGCCGCTGGCGGCACGGAGGGATTGCGGTGCGGGCGGGACGTTCGTCAAGCGCATCGTCGGCCTGCCGGGCGAGACGTGGGAGATGCGCAACGGCTTCGTCTTCATCGACGGCGTGCGGCTGCAGGAACCGTACGTCCAGCCCAATCGGCGCGACGTCGACAACCACGCGCCGTACCACATCCCCAGGGATCAGTACTACGTGATGGGCGACAACCGCTCGCAGTCCTGCGACTCTCGCGTCTGGGGCGCCCTGCCGAGATCGAACCTGATCGGCAAGGTGTTCGCGGTCTACTGGCCGCCCAAGCGGATTTCCTTGCGATAGCATGCCGGGTCGGCTGCCGGCCGACCCTTTGTCATGGCGAATCCCATCGAGACTCTCGAGCGCCGTCAGCTGCGCTCTGATATCCCGGAGTTCAAGGCCGGGGACACGGTGCGCGTCCACTTCCAGGTGATCGAGGGCGAGCGCCGCCGCGTCCAGGTCTTCGAGGGCATCGTGATCAAGCGGCAGGGGTCCGGCGTCCGCGAGACCTTCACCGTGCGGAAGCAGTCGTTCGGAGTGGGCGTCGAGCGAACGTTTCCGGTCCATTCTCCGAAGATCGAGAAGATCGAGGTGGCGGCGGTCGGTGACGTCAACCGCGCCAAGCTCTACTACTTGCGAGGGAGAGTGGGACGAAAGGCGCGCGTCCGCGAGCGCCGTGAGGGACACCGGCTATCCTCGGCCGGTGCCCCAGCCGCCGAGTCCGCCTCCGCCGACGAGTCAGTCGAGCCCGTCGAGCCCGAGCGGACTGCTGAGGGGCCGCCGGCGGCGGAAACCGCTGCGGTCAAACCCTCGGAATCGGGCTAGGCGCCTCCTTCAGTTCGACCGCCAGTTCGGCCTCCGCTACGTCGCGGGTGTGGACGAGGCAGGTCGCGGCTGCTTGGCCGGGCCGTTGGTGGTCGCGGGCGTGCTCTTCGATTACGGGTCGCTGCGCGATCACCGCGTGCGGCCGCTGGCGGGCCTGAACGACTCGAAACAGCTCTCGGGCGAGGAGCGCGAAGCGTTGTTTCGCGCCGTCGTCGGCTGCGCCCGCTCGTTCACCGTGCGGGTGATCTCGGCGGCGGAGATCGATCGCGCAGGGCTCCACCGGTCGAACCTCGAGGCGATGCGCTCGTGTCTGCGCTCGCTGACGCCTCCGGCGGAAGCGTGCCTCGTGGACGGGTTCCGGTTGGGGCCGTCGGCGCCGGAGCATTTGGCGGTCGTCGACGGCGATGAGCGCAGCGCCGCGATCGCGGCGGCGTCGATCGTGGCGAAGGTGGTTCGCGATCGGGCGATGCGGCGGATGGACGCCCTCTTCCCGCACTACGGGTTCTCCTCTCACGTCGGCTACATCACGCCGCGGCATTCGGCCATGGTGCGCGAGCGAGGGCCGTCGGAGATCCATCGCCGGTCGTTCCAGGCGCTTTGCTATGAGGACCTCCTCGAGCTCGAGGGCGCGCGGGACCCAGGCTGAACGCCGCGCACGGCGGTTCTACCGGCTCCGCGGGTACCGGGTGCTGGGCGAGAACGTCTGGGCCGGCGGCAATGAGCTCGACCTGATCGTTCGCCGCGGGAGGTCTCTCGTCTTCTGCGAGGTCAAGGCGAAGCTGGGGGAGGGGTACGGCGAACCGGCGGAGATGGTCGGGGCCGAGAAGCAGCGGCGGCTGCGGCGCGCCGCGGAGGCGTGGCTGGCGGCGCATCCCGAGCTTCGCGGGCTCGAGACGTCGTTCGACGTGGTCGCGGTGACCCCGCATGATGTCGTACGTGTCGCCGGCGCCTTCTGAGTTCGAGCGGGCGTATCTCAGAGCAGGCGAGGAACCGGCCGGCTCCGGCTGCAACTGAGGTCCGGAGGGGTGGAGGATCGGCCGCCGTCCGATCGCGGATGCAATTCACCGCTCGGGCTCGTTCCTCGACGTCGGCTGCGCCAACGGCCTGCTCATCGAATCGATCGTGCGCGAAGGGTCCGCGTCCTCGCCGTCGAAGACGTTCGAGAAGGGTCCTGTCTTCACGTCCCGAAAGATTCTCCGTGGCGCCGACTCAGGAACAGCTCTATGCCGCAATCGACCTCGACCTCTCGTGGTCGGAGCGCGAGCTCCCCGAACGCGAGCGGACGAAGCACGTTCACCGGCTGCACCCCTATCTCGGCAAGTTCATCCCACAGCTGGTCGAAGTGCTGCTTGCGCGGTACGTGCGGTCGGGCGGCCGGGTGCTCGATCCGTTCGCGGGCTCGGGGACGACCCTCGTCCAAGGCCTCGAGAGCGGCTATGACGCCGTAGGTGTCGATATCGCCGCGTTCAACTGCCTGCTCATGCGGGTGAAGACGCGGCGGTACGACCCGTTCGCGCTCGAGTCCGAGCTGCGCGATGTCGTACGCCGGATCGAGACGCTGGCCGGCGAGCCTGAGGCAGGTGGGTACCTCGGCCAGTGGTTCGCGCCGAAGGCTGCCGGGGAGCTCCTCGCCTTCCGTGCGCTGCTTTCCGAGTACGAGCATGCCGACGTACTCCGGGTCGTCCTCGCACGCGCCCCGCGCTCGGCCCCGCTGCC
>DASZCE010000284.1:0-9583 GCA_035943455.1 Gaiellaceae bacterium
GGCGAGGACGTTCGGGTCGAAGACGATCTCCTCCGGCGCGAACCCCGCCTCCTCCGTCAGCAGCCGGTAGGCGCGCTGGCAGATCGTCACCTTGCGCTCGACCGTCTCGGCCTGTCCCTGCTCGTCGAAGGCCATGACGACGACGCCGGCGCCGTAACGGCGGATCGCGCGCGCCTGCTCGAGGAACGGGCCCTCGCCCTCCTTGAGGCTGATCGAGTTGACGACGCCCTTGCCCTGAAGGCACTTCAGTCCAGCTTCGAGCACCGACCACCGTGAGCTGTCGACGACGACCGGAAGCCGGGCGACCTCGGGCTCGGTCGCGATCACGTTCAGGAAGGTGGTCATCGCGCGCTCGGAGTCGAGCAGGTCGGCGTCCATGTTCACGTCGAGGAGGTTCGCGCCGCCGCGCACCTGCTCCAGGGCAACGTCGACGGCGCCCTGGAAGTCGTCTGCCTCGATCACCCTGCGAAAGCGCGCCGAACCCGTGACGTTCGTTCGATCGCCGATCATCACGAAGCCGGTGTCTGGCCCGATCTCGAACCGCTCGAGGCCGCTGAAGCGCGGAACGTCGCTCCGAGCAGGGACTTTACGGAACCTGGTTCCGTTAACGGCGGCCGCGATGGCACGGATGTGGTCAGGAGTCGTGCCGCAGCAGCCGCCGACGACGTTGACGAGGCCTTCGTCGGCGAACTGGCGGAGGAAGCGACTCGTGTCGTCCGGCTGCTCGTCGTGCTCGCCGAATTGGTTCGGAAGACCGGCGTTGGGATAGCAGCCGACGTAGGTCGTCGCGACGCGCGCGAGGTCCTCGACGAACGGCCGCATCTCCGTCGCCCCGAGCGAGCAGTTGACGCCGACGATGAGCGGGTCCGCGTGCTCCACTGACGCCCAGAACGCCTCGACCGTCTGCCCCGAGAGATTACGGCCACTGCGGTCGACGGCCGTGAACGAGACCCAGAGGGGGACGCCGGGCGCCGTGTCCCGGGCTGCGACCAGGGCCGCCTTCGCATTCAGCGTGTCGAAGATCGTCTCGATGAGCAGTACGTCGACGCCGCCCTCGATCAAACCCTCGATCTGCTCCGCATATGCGTCGCGGACCTCGTCGAAGCTGGCACGGCGGAACGTCGGGTCGTCGACCTTCGGAGAGAGCGAGAGCGAGACGTTCAGCGGTCCGATCGACCCCGCCACCCACGCGGGCTTCTCGGCCGCGTCGACGGCCGCGCGTGCGAGCCGCGCCCCCTCGACGCTCATCTCGCGCGCATGGCCCTCCAGGCCGTAGTCCGCCTGGCCGATCGTCGTCGCCGTGAACGTGTTCGTCGTGATCACGTCGGCGCCGGCGTCGAGATAGGAGCGATGAATGTCGCTGACGACTTCCGGACGCGTCAGGTTGAGGAGATCGGGATCGCCCGCGAGATCCCTGGGATGGTCGGCAAACCGGTCGCCGCGGTAGGCGTCCTCGCCCTTCACGCTCTTCTGGATCAGTACGCCGTAGGAGCCGTCGAGCAGGACGATCCGCTCGTCCAGAAGCTCTCGAAGCTGTTCGATCGTCGCCTTCACGCCACGCTCCCGTCCTAAAGAGTTCGGGAGCGGAAGGCTCGCGGCTCTTTAGGCGTTTGGTAACCCGGTCGCCAAGCTGCCGTTCAAAGTTCCGGGTGCTTCAGGTTACAGCAGCAGGGACGATTACCGCCGCGATTTGATTCCCAACGGGTGGCTCGCGACACCCGTCTCGACGTGGCGCTTCAGGCTGTCCAGGAACATCCGCCAGCCCCCCGTGAAACGCTCGCGGGCGCCGTCCCACGGCTCGCCCTCGCCGAAGCCCGAATGCGTGAAGTCGACTCGCGTTCCGCTGTCGGCGGACTCGAGCAGGAACTCGACGTTCGTCTGCTTCGGCGAGAACGGGAAGACCCAAGGCAGCGCGACGCGACGATCGGCTTCGATCGCGAGATATTCGCCTTCTTGCGCATTGTTCTGAGCCGCGTCGTCGAACTCGAACTCGTACCGGAAGCGACCGCCGGTCTTGGCATCAGACTCGACTCTTGTGGCCATCCACTGCTCGAGCGCTTCTGCAGCCGTCAGCGCGCGAAACACCCGCTCGGGAGCGGCGTCAACGGTGATCGTGTCCTGGATCTCATGCTCGGCCACGCTACCCTCCTTAGTACAGGAAAATGAACCTTGTAGTTCATATTCGTATACTTTCGCTCGCACGTCAAGCTAAGGCCGGTGCAGCGGCGTAGCTACGAGCAGTACTGCGCGGTCGCCAAGGCGCTCGACGTCATCGGCGAGCGCTGGACGCTGCTGATCCTCCGTGATCTGGTCCATCTCGGCCCCCGGCGTTTCTCGGACCTCCGCGACGGTCTCCCCGGCATCGGCGCCAACCTGCTCACGCAACGCCTGCGCCGCCTCGAGCAGGAGGGGCTGATCCGCCGACGGAGAGTGGCGCCGCCGTCCGCGAGCGTCGTCTACGAGCTCACCGAACTCGGCGCCGGTCTCGAGCCGACAATCATCGAACTTGGGCGCTGGGGCGGCAGCTTCATGGGCGAGCGGGGCGGAAAGGACGTCTTCTTCCCGAGTGGGCACATCTCCGCGATCCGAGCGACGTTCAGGGCAGAGCGGGCACGCGGAGTTCGGGCGACCTACGAGTTCCGCATCGACGGGGACAGCTTCCACGTCGAGATCGACGACGGCGTAGTCGCCGCAGCGCTCGGCGAAGCCCACAGCCCTGATCTCGTGGTCGTAACCGACGTCGCTACCTCGATCGACCTGATGCAGCGACGCACCGCCCCGCGAGCAGCGATCCGCTCCGGGGCCGTTGCGATCAACGGCACGGTGGCAGAGTTCGAACGGTGCATCGACCTCCTTGCCTGGGTCCCGCGCGAGCCTGCTTAGCGCAGCGCCGACTCTCTTGCGACGGCGATGATTTCATGGGCCCTCGCGGGTCCTACGACCATGCAGACCTTTCTCAACATCACGATGTCGCTCGACGGCTTCGTCGCCGGGCCGAACGCGACCTTGGACGAGCCGCTCGGCGAGGGCGGTGAGCAGTTGCATGAGTGGATCGTCGGGCTCGAGAGCTGGCGACGCCAGCACGGACTCGAAGGCGGCGACGCGAACGCGGACGACGAGATCGTCCGCGCGACCCAGGAGCGGACGGGCGCCTTTGTCATGGGCCGGCGGATGTTCAGCGGCGGCGAGGGCCCCTGGGACGACGATCCGAAAGCGAACGGCTGGTGGGGCGACGAGCCGCCCTTCGGCGGGCCCGTGTTCGTCGTAACGCATCACGCGCGCGAGCCACTCAGGCTCGGCGCCACCACATTCGTGTTCCTAGACGGGATCGAAGGGGCGATCGGGCTGGCGCGCGAGGCGGCGGGCGACCGAGACGTGCAGGTGAGCGGCGGGGCGAACGTCGCCCAGCAGGCGCTCAACGCGGGCCTGCTGGACGAGCTCCATATCCACGTCGCGCCTCAGCTTCTCGGCGACGGCGTGCGGCTGTTCGAACGCGCGGAGCCGAGACCGATCGAGCTCAGCCGTGTCGTGGAGTCGCCGCTCGTCACTCACCTCGTTTACGTGGTCGGCTAGCCCGCTGCCGGGGCGATCGGCCGGATCCGGCCGCCGCCGCCCCCGCCGTACACGTCGAGCTGGTTCTGTGCGTGGGCGATCCGCTGCTCGACCTGCCAGCGGTCGGCCTCAGACTCGCCGCGCTCGATCTGCTCGAGCTCGGCCTGAGCCTCCTCGAGTTGCTTCCGGGCCCGGTCGGGGTCAATGTGCCGCGCCTCGACCGCGTCGTCGACGAGCGCCAGCGCGCGGTCCTGCTCCACCTTGAAGAAGCCCGGTCCGGTGGCGAAGTCGACGACCTCCTCGTCGCGGCGGATGTGCACGTGCGTCCCGCCGGCTTTCAGCGTCGCGACGAGCGGAGCGTGTCGCGCGAGCACGCCGATCTCGCCGGCCGCGCCGGGCACCACGATCATCTCGACCTCGCCCTCGAACGCCGGGCCCTCGGGGGTGACCAGCGAGAGGTCGAACGTCCTACGGTCTTGGGCCATCGGTGCCGCCTAGGCCGCGGCAGCTTCGGCTTCAGGCTCTTCTTCCGCCGGCGGGTGCTCTTCTTCCCCCGCCAGCCTCCGTCCTTTCTCGACGGCCTGCTCGATCGTGCCGACCATGTAGAACGCCTGCTCGGGCAGCTCGTCGTGCTTGCCGTCGAGGATCTCCTGGAAGCCCTTGATCGTGTCCTCGAGCCTGACGTACTCGCCCGGCGTCCCCGTGAACTGCTCGGCCACGAAGTTCGGCTGCGAGAGGAAGCGCTGGATCCTGCGGGCGCGCTGGACGATGAGCTTGTCCTCGTCGGAGAGCTCGTCCATCCCGAGGATCGCGATGATGTCCTGGAGGTCGCGGTAGCGCTGGAGCACCTCCTGCACCCGCGTGGCGGTCTCGTAGTGCTCGTCCGAGACGATCCCGGGCTGGAGCGCGCGAGAGAAGGAGTCCAGCGGGTCGACAGCCGGATAGATCCCCTGCTCGACGATCGCGCGCGAGAGCACCGTCGTCGCATCGAGGTGGGCGAACGTGTTGGCTGGGGCCGGGTCGGTCAGGTCGTCCGCAGGGACGTAGATCGCCTGGACGGACGTCACTGAGCCGGTCCGAGTCGAGGTGATCCGCTCCTGGAGCTGGCCCATCTCCGTCGCGAGCGTCGGCTGGTAACCAACCGCGCTCGGCATCCGGCCGAGCAGCGCGGAGACCTCCGAGCCCGCCTGGACGAACCGGAAGATGTTGTCGATGAAGAGCAGCACGTCCTGGCCCTGGTCGCGGAAGTACTCGGCCATCGTGAGGCCGGAGAGGCCGACACGCAGGCGCGCGCCGGGCGGCTCGTTCATCTGCCCGTAGACGAGCGCCACCTTGTCGATGACGCCCGATTCGGTCATCTCCAGCCAGAGGTCGTTCCCTTCACGCGTGCGCTCGCCAACGCCCGAGAAGACGGACACGCCGCCGTGTTCCTGCGCCACGTTGTGGATCAGCTCCTGGATCAGCACGGTCTTGCCCACGCCGGCGCCGCCGAAGAGGCCGACCTTGCCGCCCTTCACGTAGGGGGCGATCAGGTCGATGACCTTGATCCCGGTCTCGAAGATCTCGATCTCCGGAGAAAGCTCGCGGAAGCTCGGCGGCTCGCGGTGGATCGGCCAGCGTTCGACGTCGGGCGGCGGCTCCTCGCCCTTGTCGATCGGCTCGCCGATCACGTTCCAGAGGCGCCCGAGTGTCGGCTCGCCGACCGGCACCGTGATCGGCTGGCCGGTGTCCTCGACCTCGAGACCGCGGGCCAGGCCGTCGGTCGAGTCCATCGCGACCGCGCGTACCCGGTCGTCGCCGAGAAGCGTCTGCACCTCTGCGATCAGCTCACGCCCGTCGGCCGAGATGCGTAGGGCGCTGAAGATGGCGGGAAGCCGATCGGGGAAGACGGCGTCGAGCACGACGCCCTTGATCTCGACGATCGTGCCGCGATTTCCCTGATCGGTATCGGTCGTTGTCATTACGGGTCGCGCGAGGCTGCCGCCGCGCCGCTGCGTCCGATACTAACTACAGCCACCCTTTGGACGTCTAAGGGTTGGATGCAAATGCGTTCGATCTTGCCCGCAGATTGTGCGCGGGCCCGCCAGCAGCTCTCACTATCTGTGGATTCCGAGCTCTCGGAGTTCGAGCTCGTGCTGCTCGAAGCGCATCTTGCGCGATGCGACGACTGTCGAGCGTTTGAACATGGGGTCAAAGGCTTCACCATTGCGCTCCGGGCCAGCCCGGTGGAGACGCCGTCGATCTCGTTCCAGCCACCGCGCCGGCGCGCGCGTCTGGACGTCGTCGTTGGGGGCGCTCTCCGCGCGGGCTCTGCCGCGGCGGCAATCGCTGTCGTCGCGATCAGCGGGCTGATCGCGCTCAACGGGTCGTCGCCGGCCGTTTCCGGCGTCGATCTCGCGCAAGCCCGAGAGGTGCTCGACCTGCACGAGCGCCAACTCCGCCGGCTGGACGGCCTCGCCAAGGGGCAGACACGCGTCCCGCGGGGTCTGGCCGCGGCGGAGACCATCGAAATGCGTTTCGCACCGAGTTCTCGCCGACTCCAGGGAAGGAGGTAGGTAGCCAGGAAGATGCCGGTAAGCGCCGTCTCCACCGCGCGATCGCGGTCGGAAGCGGTGCGAGCCAACACCCGGTACCATCCAGCCCCCTTCTCGGCCGGGAGGTCTCAGCCTCGCAGGCTTCGTAGGGGGGAAACGAAAGAAGTCTGTCACTCAAGGAGGGATAGGAAAGGATGCTCAAGCGCTTTCTCTGGGCCGGGCTGGTCGCCGTCCTGAGCGTCGCCGTCGTGGGCACGTCAGCCGCGACGACGGGCAAGGGCGACGCCAGCAAAGCCAGGGCGCAGGTGCTCCGGATCGCGATCGGCTCTGAACCGCCGTCGCTCGACCCGGGGCTCGCAACCGACACGACGTCGGCGAACATCATCTACAACATCATGGAACCGCTCGTGAAGCTCGGCCCGCTGCCGAAGCTTCGCCCGATTCCGACCGCCGCGGCGAGCTGGAGGGTCCGCGGGGCGAACGTGACGATCAACCTCCGCCGCAACGTCCGCTGGTCGAACGGCAAGCCGGTGACCGCACAGGACTACGTGTGGTCGTGGCTCCGGACGATCTCGCCTGAGCTGGGCGCGGACTACGCGTACCAGTTCTTCGGGATCAAAGGCGCCGAGGCGTACAACAGCTGTAAGTCCAACTGTGGCGCTCTCCGCGCGAAGGTCGGCGTCAAGGCGGCCGGGCGGTACACGCTGCGCGTGCAGCTGACCTCGCCGCAGCCGTGGTTCGTCCAGCAGCTCTCGCACCACTCGTTCCTGCCTGTCCATCGGGCGACCGTGGAGAAGTACGGGAACAAGTGGACGGAGCCGGCGAACATCGTTACGGACGGTCCGTTCAAGCTGGCCGCGTGGAGGCACGACGCGTCGCTCACGCTGGTGAAGAACACCAAGTGGCGCAACGCGAAGTCGGTCAGGCTGAACAGGATCGAGCACTCGATCATCGTCGACGGCGGGACCGCCGCGAACGCCTTCCAGGCGGGCAACGTCGACGTGAACAGCAACACGCTGCCGGCCGCGGACGTTCCGAAGTGGAGGAAGACCGGGTTGCTGAAGATCTACAAGGCGCTCGGTACCTACTACTACGGCTTCAACGTGAAGAACATCACCGACGTGAACCAGCGTCGCGCGATGGCGTTCGCGATTGACCGGTACCAGATCACCAAGTACATCACGCAGACCGGCCAGGTTCCCGCGAAGGGCTTCACGCCTCCGGGAATCACGGGCGGTCCGACGATCGTGAAGCACGCCTTCCTGCCTGCACGGGCCCAGAGGGCCAAGGCGCGGGCGTTCATGGCCAAGGTCAGGAACCCCAAGAAGGCGATCAAGCTGTACATGAACAACGCCCCGAACCACGTCAAGATCGCGACTGCGGTCCAGGCATTCTGGAAGGAGCTGGGGCTCGACGTGACCCTCAGGGTCATCGAGTGGAAGCAGTATCTCCAGTTCCTCGGGCCGCCGCCGCCCTCGGACGTCGACGTGTACCGGCTGGGATGGATCTATGACTTCCCGGACGCGTACAACGGCCTCGTCCTCTGGACGTGCGACTCGGGCAACAACAACACCAACTGGTGCAACAAGAAGTTCGACGGTCTTCTGGACAAGGCCACGAAGACCTCGAGCGACGCCAGGCGGACGCTGATCTACCAGCAGGCTGAGGATCTGATCAGCAGCCCGAAGGGCCAGCTGCCGATCATGCCGATCTACTGGTACACGTTCCAGGCGCTGGTGAAGAACTACGTCAAGGGCTTCTTCATCAACGTGCAGGACAACTGGGACTACACGAAGGTGTCGATGCGCTAACGCCTTCGGCGAACGACAAGGGGCAGGGCGCTTCGGCGCCCTGCCCTTTATTGTTCAGTAGGAAGGATCCCGAGACTCTTCGATGCTGAAGTTCATCGTCAGGCGGATCGCGTGGACAATCCCAGTGATCCTGCTCGTCATCCTGATGACGTTCCTGATGATGCGGCTGATCAAGGGCAACCCGTTCCAGAGAACGGAGCGCCCGGTCACGGAGTCGACCCAACGGGCCCTCGAGAGGAAGTACCACCTCGACCAGCCCTGGTACATCCAGTACGCCTACTACGTCGAGGGCGTCTTCACGGCCGATCTCGGTCTCTCGCTCCAGTTTCCGGACCGGACCGTCAACGACATCATCAAGGACACCTTCCCCGTCTCGCTCAGGCTCGGCGGCTTCGCGATGCTCTTCGCGATCGTCTTCGGGGTACCGCTCGGGATCATCGCCGCGCTCAAGCAGAACACGATCGCCGACTACTCGGCGATGGCGGTCGTCAACGCGGGGTACGCATTACCCAACTTCCTGGTCGCCACGTTGCTCATCTACTTCTTCGCCGTCAAGTGGCGTCACCACACGCCCTTCCCGACGAACGGCTGGACCGGCCCGGCATCGTGGGTCCTGCCGACGCTCGCGCTCGGCCACGCGCCGATGACGCAGCTGGCGCGGATCGTGCGCGGCTCGATGCTCGAGACCCTGCAGCAGGATTACATCCGGACGGCCAAGGCGAAGGGCCTCCGCTGGCGGCGCGTCGTCGGGCTGCACGTCCTTCGCAACTCGCTGATCCCCGCGGTCACCGCCGCCGGTCCGCTGCTCGGATATCTCATCGCGGGCTCGTTCATCGTCGAAACCATCTTCGGTATCCCGGGGATCGGGCGCTACTTCATCAACTCGGTCAGCTCACGCGACTATTCCGTGACGATGGGGATCACCGTCCTGCTGTCGATCATCATCATCACGGCTAACCTCGTCGTCGACATTCTCTATGGGTTCCTCGATCCGAGAACCCGGGACGTCAGAACCTGATGATCACCGACCGTAGAGCCGAGTTCGAGGCGACTCTTACTCGTACCGCCGAGACTCGGGCGGCGGAGGCAGGCGCTGCGATCGCACGCGCGTCCCTCTGGCGCGATGCGCTCCACCGCTTCACGCGGAACCGTGCCGCCGTCGTCGCCGCGTTCGCCTTCTTCGTCATGGTGGGCTTCGTCGTGCTCGTCCCGATCCTCGACCGCACCGACCCCGATGCGATCGACTTCTCGAAGTCGTTCCTGTCGCCGAGCTGGGCGCACCCCTTCGGCACGGATGAGTTCGGCCGCGATCTTTTCGTTCGCACTGCGCTCGGCGGCCGCATCTCGATCGCCATCGGTTTTGCGGCCACGATCGCGCTCATGATCGTCGGGATCGTCTACGGCGCGGTGTCTGGCTTCGCCGGCGGGTGGGTCGACAACGGCATGATGCGGTTCCTCGACGCTCTGTACGGCCTGCCGTACCTGCCCTTCGCAATCATCACGCTGACGATCTTCGGGCGGACGAACTTCTGGACGATGGTCGTGGCACTCACCGTCGCCTCGTGGTTCACGACGGCTCGGGTGATGAGAGGGCAGGTCATCACGCTGAAGGAGAACGACTACGTTCGTGCGGCGAACGCGCTCGGGGCACGCTGGTACCGGGTGCTCTTCCGCCACCTCCTACCC
>DASZCE010000285.1:0-2712 GCA_035943455.1 Gaiellaceae bacterium
GGACGATCGTCCGGATCGCGATACAGGTGTCGAGCGGGCCGTCCGGAAGGAAGTAGCCGACGGCGCCGGCGTAGGGGCCGCGGCGGTGGCCTTCGAGGTCCGAGATGATCTGCATCGCGCGCACCTTCGGCGCCCCGCTGACCGTGCCGGCCGGAAAGCACGCCCGGAGCAGGTCGAAGTATGAGACGCCGCCGTTGAGCTCGCCCGTCACCTCCGAGACGAGATGGGTGACGTGCGAGTAGCGCTCCGGCTCGAGGAAGCGCTGCACGTGCACCGTCCCGGGCCTGCAGACGCGCGACAGGTCGTTGCGACCGAGATCGACGAGCATCACGTGCTCGGCGCGGTCCTTCTCGGAGGCGAGGAGGCGCTCGGCGTCGCCCTCACCCGGATGTGTCGTCCCAGCGATCGGATTCAGCTCGGCGATCCCGTTCTCGGCTTTGACGAGCGTCTCCGGCGACGACCCGACGAGCGCGAGCTCGTCGAGCTCGAGGAGGAAGAGGTACGGCGAGGGGTTCACGCGTCGTAGCGAGCGGTAGAGGTCGACGGCGCTCGCCGGGGTGGGCCGCTCCGCGCGTTGGGAGAGGACGATCTGGAACGCGTCGCCGGCGCGGATGTGCTTCTTCGCCTTCTCGACCCGGCGCTCGTACTCGAACCTTCCGGGGAAGCGGCGCGGCGAACCTCCGTTCGCACCGCTCCCGTTCTTCGGTTCGGCCACCGGCCCGGCTAGCTGCGCCGCCAGCTCGTCCGGATTCCCGGACAGCACCTCCGCGAGCCCGAGCACGTGGTCGAAGCGGATCAGCGTCTCGGCGACGACGAACCGGCTCTCGGGGAGGCTCGGCCCTTGATCCGGCAGCTGCACCGTCGGCTCCAGCGTCGCCGCGTGGTCGTAGCCGAGGTAGCCGACGACGGGCCGGCCGCACCGCTCGGCCTCGGCGAAGTCGACGAACCGCGAGCCGTAGCCGACGAAGGAGTGCCGTCCCAGGCGGCCGCGCTCGACCGACTCCAGCAGGAAGCTTCCCCTCCCGCCGGCGCGCAACCTCAGGTAGGCCCCGAGGGGGGTGATCAGGTCGGTGGAGATGACGGTTTGCACGTTCACTTTGGTCTTCATGCGGTGCCAGACTTCGGTCTGGCCTCGCCCAACAAAACAAAAGACCCTCCGGCGGAAGGTCTTCGAGCGGTACGGGTGTGGCCTAGGTCAGCTCAGCGCAGGCTCCCGCACCGCTCGTGGCGCCAAGCCCAGCCCCAGGTGCGGACGGGAGTCATCGCGCTCAGGGTACGTGCGAGCCGGGAATCGGTCAAGAGACCTCGCGTTTGGTCAGGTCCAGGATCGCCGCGTAGATCTCCTCGAGGCCTTCCGGCGAGAGTGGGCCGCGGTTCGCGCGCTTCATGTCGCGCAGCATCCACTCCTCGCGCTCGGGATCGACGAACTCGATCCCACGCGATTCCTTGTAGCTCTTCAGTCGCGCCACGAGCCGCAGACGCGCGTTGATCGCCTCGATCAGGGCACGGTCGTTGTCGGAGACCTGCTCGCGGAGTTGACGGATGATCGGGTCTTGGCTCGGGTGGATGGCCGCAACCTACACTTGCCGCCATGGCCGCCTCGAACGCCTCGCCGGAGCTGATGATCGTGATGGGCAGCGGCGCGACGCCGGACCAGACCGAGCACGTCGTTGCGCGGCTCCAGGAGGCCGGGGCCGACGCACGCGTGTCCCGCGGGCGGGAAGCGACGGTGATCGGGGCGATCGGAGAGCGGGAGGCGCTCGCGAACCTGCCGCTCGAGGGCTACCCGGGCGTCGCCCGCGTACTGCCGATCCTGAAGCCGTACAAGCTCGTCTCCCGTGAGCTCTCCCCGGACCCGACGGTGATCGCGGTCGACGGGCGCATGATCGGCGACACGTCGTTTGGCCTGATCGCCGGTCCCTGCACGGTCGAGTATCGGGAACAGACGCTCGAGACGGCGCGGGCGGTGGCCGAGGCAGGCGCGACGATGCTCCGCGGGGGCGCCTTCAAGCCGCGCACGTCGCCCTACACCTTCCAGGGGCTCGGGCTCGACGCCCTCGAGGTGCTACGGGAGGCGCGGGAGGAGACCGGCCTTCCGATCGTGACGGAGCTGATGGATCCGCGCCACGTCGAGGAGGTCGTCGAGGTGGCAGACGTCGTCCAGATCGGCGCCCGCAACATGCAGAACTTCCTTCTGCTCGCGGAGGTCGGGCGCATCGACAAGCCCGTGCTTCTGAAGCGGGGGGCGTCGGCGTCGGTCGAGGAGCTTTTGATGGCGGCGGAGTACGTCGCCAAGGAGGGAAACGAGCGAATCATCCTCTGCGAGCGAGGGATCAAGACCTTCGAGCGCTCGCTCCGTTACACGCTCGATCTCGGCTCGGTGGCGGTGCTGAAGGAGGAGACGCATCTGCCGGTGATCGTCGATCCGTCGCACGCGGCCGGGCGGCGGGCGCTCGTGCCGCCGCTGGCGAGGGCGGCGGTTGCCGTGGGAGCGGACGGGATCATCGTCGAGGCGCACCCCCGCCCCGAGGAGGCGTTGTGTGACGGCCCGCAGCAGCTGCCGACCGACGAGTTCGGCGAGTTCGCCCGCGAGCTCGGCGAGCTCGTCGCGCTGATGGGCAAGCAGATCGGGTAGTGCCCCGGCCGGTAATGCCGTCGAGCGTCTGGGTTGCGAGCGGAAGGTGCCGACTCGTCGGCGCCGACCAGAGAAGG
>DASZCE010000286.1:0-2937 GCA_035943455.1 Gaiellaceae bacterium
GGGTTGAGGTGAAATCCGGCCGCCGTCGGCGGCGCTCCAGACCAAGCCGGCGAGTGCGGTCGTTCGCGGCGCGTAGCAGCGTGTCGCGCGCGAACGTGCCGATCCGGCGCCCTGACTGGGGCGTCGTCCGGCCCGGCGGAACTTCGCATCAGGCCTCCAGTCGTCTCCCCTGCCACGACCGCGGTTCCGGCCGTGCCCTCTGCACCTGCCGTGATCGTCGCCCGGCTCGAGGTCGTCGTCGTCGTCGGCCGCGTGGTCGTTCGCGTCGTCGGTCGCGCCGTCCTTTCGTCATGCGCACAGGCTCGCGAATGGCTGCCCAACCGCTGGACAAGCCGACCCCAGCGGCGAGGAAAACCTTGGTTAAGCCTTGGTATCGCCGGGCAGGCGACCGGCCGCCGCCACTCGCCTCAGCGTCGGCACAGGATCGGCCTCCGGGCGGGCGACGACCAAGACCGCGCCGTACCCGTCGCCTGCGAGTGCGTCGACGAGGAGTTGCAGACCAACGGCGAGGGCGAACCCCTTGTGCGCCTGGTCACCGCCGAAGGGGACGAGCTCGCGCTCCGATGCACGCCCCGCGATCACGTCGCCGTAGGTGACCCGGCCCATCGAGACGTCTGCGACGACGGGGTTGCCGTCGGAGCTCGGGATTGCGATCGACAGTGGGTTGGTGCCGGCGAGAGGCGGGCCTCCGTCGGGATGGGAAAGCCGCGCGGGAGACGTCGCCGTCAAGGCGGCGACGAGACCTCCGTCCGCGAGCTTGCGCGTCCAGTGGCCGAGCATTCCGGTTGGGAAGCAGTTCGACGCGACAACGATGCGCGCATGCGCGGGCGGCGACTCGAGCTGCGCAACGCAGATCTCGGCGAGCATCAGGTAGCCGAGTGCGCCGCGGCCATCCCAGCGCTCGTAGCCGTCCTCGGCGAGGACGCAAGCGGGCTTCGCCTCCGGGTCGAAGGACTCTTCCGCCAGCCAGTCGATCCGCGCGAGCCCATGGCCACGCTTCCCCCGGCGTTCGGCGTCAAGGAAATGTGCAGCCAGCGTCTCGGCTTCGCGCTGGTGAAATCCGAGCTCGAGGAGCCGTGGCAGCGCCTCCCCGGGCTGCACTGCGACTACGTTCGAGCGCCGACGACCGGAAGGGGCTTCGTGACGCCCACTCCCTCCTCCCGCCGAGTCGCGGCAACCGCCTCCGCCAGAGCGGTGATCTCGCGCGAGCTGGCCGCGTCCGGCTGCTCCCAGACGAGCGGCTCGCCGCGGTCCGCGGCCTCGCGCAGGGCGGGATCGAGTGGAATCCTCCCGAGAAGCGGGACCCGGATCTCGCGCGCAAGCGCATCCCCGCCACCGGAGCCGAAGAGCTCCTCGCCTGTGCTCGCGAGATAGGACATGTTCTCGACGGCGCCGATCAGCCGCATGTTCGTCTTCTCCGCCATCTGGGCGGCCCGCACCGCGACCTGCTGGGCAGCCGGCTGCGGCGTCGTCACGACGAGCACCTCGGCGCGGGGAAGCAGCTGCCCGAGCGAGATGGAGACGTCTCCGGTTCCTGGAGGCATGTCGACCACAAGCGTGTCCAGCTCGCCCCAATGGACGTCGGAGAGGAACTGCTCGAGCGCCTTGTGCAGCATCGGCCCGCGCCACATCACGGGCGCGTTGTCCTCCAGGAAGAAGCCGATCGACATCAGCTTGAGCTCGTCCCGCACCGGCGGGACGATCATGCGGTCGACGACGACCGGCCGCTGGTGGATCCCGAGCATATGCGGGATCGAGTGTCCGTAGACGTCGGCGTCGAGCACCCCCGTGCGGTGTCCGAGCTGCGAAAAAGCGGCGGCGAGGTTGGTGGTGAGCGTTGACTTGCCGACGCCGCCCTTGCCGCTTGCGACAGCGACCACGCGCGTGGAGCGGTCGAGCGAGATGCCCTTCGTCCGCGGGGCGACGCCGCCGCGGAGCCTCGTCGTCAGCGCCGCCTTCTCCTCGGGGCTCAGCACGTCGAACGCGAGCGAGACCGACGCGACGCCGGGCAGCGGCAGGAGCTCGCGCTGTACCTGCTCCTCGAAGCTCGAGCGCAGCGGGCAGCCAGGAACGGTGAGCGCGATCGTGACGGCGACGTGGTCGCCCTGGACGTCCACGCCGCGCACCATTCCAAGCTCGGTTACGGGCTTCCGCAGCTCGGGATCGATGACGCGGCCCAGGGCCTCGGTGATCTGTTCCGACGTCGGCTGCATCACAAGGACCGTAGCACCCGACATCTCTTTCGCGCGATCGCTCCAGGCCGCGGAAGGCCCGTTCGAACGCGTCCTGAGCCACGTCGTCCGCGGCAGCTGCGCTCCCAGTGACGGAGAACGCGAGTCTCCAACCAGCAAGCCAACGGCGAGAGAAGAGCTTTTCGCCCGCCATCCATGACCCGGCGACTGCTTGCGCGACCACCTGTAGGCCTCGTTCAACGTCACTCGCGAATTAGACGGCTAAGCGTGGAGCTAGCGTCCCAGTAGCGGCATGCGCGGGCGGCTATTGCGATCGCCTTGATCTTGTAGGACACGAGGCCCACGCTTCCGGCGTGGCAGTGGCACGGGCGGGCGGAGCTCCCGTGCTCTCCTGGCACGAGTTAGCTCAGGCGCTGAGGCTCGAGAGGCCGGCTGGCAACCTCCTTTCCCACGTCGTCGTAGGCGACGAGGCGGAACGGGAGTGCTGACGCCGGAGGCTCGTACAGCTCTTCGACGGCGCCGATGAAGTGGCTGTTTGCGAAGGCGAGCGCCTTTGATCCGCCGTTCCAGCGCACTTCGACCCGCGTTGCGCCGAGGCTTGGGTCGACGCGGCCGGAGATAGCCGGAGGGATCCAGGGCCGTGCCGGGTTCGGCGCGTCGGGCCGCTTCGACGTACTGATGGAGAACGTCAGCGGATTCCCCTCGTACGACATGGGTACGTCCGAAGACATGGGCCGGTCCCGGC
>DASZCE010000287.1:0-4775 GCA_035943455.1 Gaiellaceae bacterium
ATCATCGCGGGACCGCTTCTACGGCGTCAATATATTCGCGGCTCCTCGCGTGATCGTCGTCGTGAACGCCCAGTCGGCTGCTGCGTCGTTCGTGTCCTTGCCGTCGGGGTTGCGGATCAGCGAGCCGGCGACGGTGTTCGAGTCCTCGACCGCTGTCGGCAGCACGGTGCCCTCGACGAGGTTGTACGTCTGCGCGCCGATCGTCGCCGCCGTGATCCCACCCTCGTAGGAGAGCGCGTCGAGGACGGTCGTCCCGTCGAGCAGCGCGAGCCCGTCGGGGGCGCCGTTCTGGAGCTCGACGGCGATATCAAGGTGACCGCCCGCGGCCAGCGTCCCCGTCAGCGCCTTCCGCTCGTACTCCGCGGAGTCGCCTCCGTTCACGGCAATGAGCACGACGTTCGAGAGATCGGCCGCCGTCGCGCCCGTGTTCTTGATCTCGACGAAGCCGTTCGCGTCGGTGCCGACCTGGTCGTAGTCGACCTCGTTGATCACAAGCTTCGTGGGCTCGCCGGGAGGAGGCGGCGGCGGCTCGTCGGGGGCGGCGACGCACTCGAGCGCAACAGAGCCGTCCGCCGCGACAGTGACCTTGATCTCGCCGGCGGCGTCGTCGCCTGCCACGCACGGCACCCCGTTCAGGCTCGCAAGTCCCGCGATCGGCGTGCCCGGGTCGCCCTTCGGGCCGGGCGGGCCCGGTGCGCCCGGTGGGCCGGCCGGCCCTGGGTCGCCCTTGTCGCCCTTCGGCCCTGTGACGTTCCAGCTCACGGCACGTTCCCGTCGTCGGCAGCTCGTCGGTCCGGCGACCTGCCGCAGCCATCCGCCGGACGGGTGCCTACAGGCGTGGATCACCGTGGCGTCGCCGGAGTCCTGCGCGAGCGCAACGCCGGCGATGACCACGGCAGCGGCGGCCGCGAGCGCCATCAAGATGCACTTCATTCAAGCTCCCTTCGTTGTCGGCTGCGACAACGACTACATGATCCGGAAGCCGGCGAAGCACCCCGTTACACAATCGGCGCTCTTTAGCGACCGACGAGCTTGAAAACGCGGCGGCCGGCCCGTTCGACGGGAGACGGCAGCCAGCTGCGCTTCTTCTTCACCACCGACGTGACCGTCCCGAACACGGCCTTCGTCGCCTGTACGCGCCGGGCGTGAAGGCGATCGCGGAGGCTGTTCTCGGAGACCTTCCGCGCGACGGTCGTCGACCCGATCACGAACCGGACGTCCTTGAACTGGCGCGACGCGTAGATCTTCTCGGCGACGACCCTGCGGACGCCGTCATGCCACGTCGTGTCGTGGAACGCGACGATGCCGCCGTCGACGACCTTCGGCACCCATTTGTCGAAGTCATGACGGACATCGTCCTCCTCGTGCGAACCGTCGACGAAGAGCAGCTCGATGGGCTCGTCGAACCCCTCTACGACCTCCTGGGAGAAACCCTTGACAGGCGTGACGAGGTCGGTGATCCCTGCCCGCTCGATGTTGTCCATGAACTCGCCGTGGCGGTAGTCGGCATGGGGGTCGACGGCGAAGATGCCGACGCCGTTGCCTGCCCGCGATCCGAGGCCGAGGCAGATCGTGGACTTTCCCTTCCACGAGCCGATCTCGACGATGACGCCGCGCCCGGCGCACTCCCGCGCGAGCTCGTAGAGCGCTTCGCCCTCCTCGTCGGAGAGCCAGCCTGGGACGTCTTTGATCAGCTCCTTGACGGCAGCGAAATCCATGCCGGCGAGGACTCTAGGCGACGAGCAAGCCCGTCACGTACATGACGGCGACGCCGGCGAGGAAGCCGCCGAGCACGTGCGGCGACGTCAGCCCGCCCGGCGCCCGGCGGGCGACGTAGCGCCCGACCTCGACCACGACCTCGAACGCCGCGCCTGCCGCTGCGGCGAAGAACACCACGCCGAGGAGATCGCTCGTGACGAAGCCGCCGAGCCACGCTCCGAGGATCGCCGGTGCGCCGGCGATCAGCGCCAGCGCCGCGAGCCGCTGCCAGGCAACGGAGCGGCCCTCCGCGAGCGGGGAGGCGATTCCGAGGCCCTCGGTGACGTTGTGGATCATGAAGCCGACGATGAAGAACGTGCCGAGCGCAAGCTCCCCCAGCGCGAAAGACGAGCCGATCGCGAGGCCCTCACCCAGATTGTGGAGCCCGATTCCGATCGCGACCAGGGTCGCGAGCGCAAGCCCGCCGGCGGTGGAGCCGCTGCCCGTGCCGAGCCGGTTGGAGACGGCGGTCAGGAACAGGAAGCTGAGCGCGACGCCGAACAGCACGAGGCCGGCGCCGCCGAGCGCGCTCGGGAGTGCCGCCTGCAGCTCGAGCGCCTCGGACAGCGCCTCGACGGCGAGGAACGCCAGCAGGCCCGCGGTCAGCGCCATGAACGCGGCGAGCCACTCCGGCGCGGCACGTCGCAGCGACGGCAGCCAGAGCAGCCCCAGCGCCACCGGCACGATCCCAACCAGCGTCCCGATCAGCGCGTAGCCGAAGAAGCTCCGCGCGGATGCCTCGGGCGTCTCGACGGCCGCGGCGATCTCCTTCGTCGTCTCGATCCCCGTGGAGCTCGTCACGCCGACCGAGATCGGCTCCTCCGGGACCCAGTCGTACTGGACGACGATCTCGCTCGAGCGTAGACGGCCGAGCGTCCGCGGCCCGTCGAGGTCGAAGGGCACGATCGCGTCGTCGACCGTGACGGACGCGATCGTCAGGTCGTCACGCTGTGGGTTCGTGACCCGGATACGGATCTCGCCAGGGTGGAACTCGACCCGGCGGATGTCGAACTCGTCCACGGGCGGCGGGCTCTCGCCCAGGAGGCCGGTCACGGAGCCGCCGGTAGCCGTGAACAACGCGACGGCGGCGGTCAGGAGAACGAGCGGCACGAAGGCCCAGAGCCGCCAGCTCCGGCCGAGCACCGCCGCTTCCGCCCGGCTACTCATCCTTGACGTCGAAGAAGCCCATCCAGCCGAGCTCCGCGAACTCGGACTGGTGTGCGTGGAACATGAACTCGCCGGGGTTGGCGAAATCGATCTCGATGATCCCGCGCTGGCCCTGGGCCTGGACGACCGTGTCCGTGAACTCGAACTGGTCGCCGGTCCCGGTCGGGTAATAGCGGAAGAAGTCGCCGTGCAGGTGGAACGAGTTGATCGGGTCGAACTCGGTCAGGTTGGCGAGGTAGATGCGGACCGTCTGCGAGCGCTTGACCTCGATCGGGTAGCGCGCGTAGTAGAACGAGCGGCCGTTGACGGTGTAGAAGTTGTTTTCGCCGTCGCCGTCGGTGTCAAACCCGTTCATGACCATGACGAGCTCCTGCGCCGGCGGACGCGGCTCTTTCGGGTCGACGATGAACGCGCCGTAGAGCCCCTTGTGGATGTGCTTCTTCAGCGGGGTCGCATGGCAGTGGTAGAGGTGCATCCCGGCCGGGCTCGCCGGGAACTCGTACATGAAGGAGTCGCCCGGGACCACCACCTCGAAGACGCCGTCCATCTTCGCCGGATGGATCCCGTGGAAGTGGATCGTGTGCGGATGTGAGCCACCGTTCGTGAACTTGACGCGAAGGATGTCACCCTCCGTAGCGCGGATCACCGGCCCCGGGACGGTGCCGTTGTACGTCCAGGCGTTGAAGAGCACGCCGGGCGCGACCTCGATCGTCTTGTCGACGGCCACGATCTCGTACTCGCGTACGCGCCCGGGCTTGTGCGGCAGCGCCTTGGGCGGATAGAGCAGTGCGGCGAGGTCGTGCGGCCCGCCCACGGCCGGGACGTGGTCGCGAATCATCGCCGCATGCCCGAGTCGCTCGTGGTGATGGCCCGCGTGCGTCGCGCTCGGATGAGCGTCCGGGTGACCGGGCAGGCTCAGTCTCGCGAACGGCGCCGCCGCGACGAGCGGCGCGGCCCCCGCGAGCATCTGCTTGCGAGTAAACTTAGGCATACCTAAATCATAACTGAGCCACATGGAACTGACCGACGCGATCCAGGACTACCTGAAGGAGATCTACAAGCTCGAGGCCGCCGGGCGGCGTGCGACAACCTCCGCGCTCGCCGAGCGGCTCGACATCTCGGCGCCGTCCGTGACTTCGATGCTGAAGAAGCTCGCTTCGCTCGGTCTCGTCGAGCACGAGCGCTACCGCGGCGCCACCCTGACCGAGCGGGGCGAACGCGTGGCCCTCGAGGTCATCCGCCATCACCGCTTGCTCGAGCAGTACCTCGTGAAGACGCTCGGGCTTCCGATCGATGCGGTGCACGCCGAGGCGGACCGGCTCGAGCACGCGCTCTCGGAGGAGCTCGAGGCCCACATCGATCGCAGCCTCGGCTTTCCGACGAGTGACCCGCACGGCGATCCGATTCCCGGCCCCGATCTCAAGATCGTCGCGGCGCAGACGACGCCGCTTTCGACCCTCGTGCCCGGCGACAAAGCCACCGTCTCACGGGTGCCGGACGGCGACGGCGAACTGCTCCGCTACCTCTCGGAGCTGAACCTGACCCCAGGCAGCCGCTTGGAGGTGCGGGAGTCTGCGCCGTTCGACGGCCCTGTGACGGTGCGCGTGGGCGGCGCCGACCATGCGATCTCGCGAGAGCTCGCAGCCCAGATCGCCGTTACCTAACCGCCGCCATTGCGCCGCTCCCACGCCGTCGCCATAGCGATTCGCTCCTCGATGGACGGATGCGTCGCGAGCGCCTGATAGGCCCAGCCTGGCGGCGTTGGATCTTCGAGCGCCTCACGGGTGAAGTCCCGGAACAGGCGGCGCGCTGCCGCGGGGTCGCGCGTGGTCTCGAGCGCCATCCAGTCC
>DASZCE010000288.1:0-4197 GCA_035943455.1 Gaiellaceae bacterium
GGGACGACGACGCTGCCGATCCGGATCTTCTCGTCGGTGCGGTTCGGCACCTCGCCGGTGATCAACGCCACGGCTGCGATGATCTTGGCGCTGACGATCGTCGCGATCGTCGCCGCGTACCTCGTGCTTCGCCGCACGGAACAGGCTCGCCGCCAGGCGGTCGTCGTCCCCGGTGTCTAACTCGAAAGGAGCTCGCGCAATGGCCATCACCGTCCGTACCCTGCAGAACTTCATCGGTGGCGACTGGGTCGAGTCGACCGGAGAAAACCTGCGGCAGATCGTGTCGCCCGTGACCGGAGAGACGCTCGCCGAGGTGCCGGACGCGAGCCCGGACGACATCGCCCGGGCGGCGAGGGCCGCTCGCGAAGCGCAGCCCGGATGGGGCGCAAGATCGGCCTGGGAGCGGGCGGAGATCTGCCATGCGATCGCCGACCTGCTCGAGGGGCGGCGGGACGAGCTGGCCCGCGAGCTGACGCTGGAGCAGGGCAAGCCCTACCTCGCCGAGGCCATCCCCGACATCGACGAGACGGCGGAGAACTTCCGCATCGCCGCGGAGGACGTCAAGCGGATGGAGACCGCGATCATCCCCTCGCAGGATGCGAACAAGCGGATCCTCACCTTCCGGAAGCCGAACGGGGTCTATGCCGGGATCACGCCCTGGAACTTCCCGACGCTGATCCCGGTCGAGCTGATCGCGCCGGGCATCGCCGCAGGCAACACGATCGTGATGAAGCCGTCCGAGTGTACGCCGATCGCGATGGCGAGCTTCATGCAAACGATGGCGGACGCGGGCCTGCCGCCCGGCGTCGTCAACGTCGTCTACGGGGGCGGGGACGTCGGCGAGCGGCTGATTACCGACGAGAACGTGGACTGCGTCGGCTTCGTCGGCTCGCATACCACCGCCGAGAAGATCGTGCGAGCCGCCGGACTCAAGCGCACGCTGATCGAGGCGAGTGGCAACGGGCCGGTGGTCGTCTGTGCCGATGCCGATCTCGAGCAGGCGGCGAAAGGCGCCGTCTACGGCGGCTTCTTCTGCGCCGGCCAGGTCTGCTGCGCGACCGAGCGCGTCCTCATCGACAAGCGCGTGCAGGATGACTTCCTCTCCGCGGTCGTCAAGGAGGCCGAGGGCTGGAAGCTCGGCGATCCCTACGACGACGACACGCTCGTCGGGCCGATGAACAACGAGCCGACCGCGCAGAAGATGGACCGCCACCTCGAGGACGCGGTCGCGAAGGGCGCGGACGTCGTGCTCGGCGGCCACCGCGACGACGGCCGGCCGACCCAGCTCTACTACCAACCGACGGTGGTCTCCGGCGTGGGCCGCGACACGTTGATCAACCGCGACGAGACGTTTGGCCCGATCGTGCCGCTGATCAGCGTGGACGGTGACGACGACGCATTGACGGTGGCGAACGACTCCTACCTCGGCCTCCAGGCGGCCGTGTATACGAAGAGCCTGAGCCGGGCGTTTCGCTACCTCGACAACCTCCGGGTGGGGAACGTCGTCGTCAACGACTCCACCGACTACTGGGAGGCGCACGAGCCGTTCGGCGGCGCGTCGGGAACGCGTACCGGCTGGGGACGGATCGGAGGGCGGTACACGATGCTCGACATGACCGACCTGAAGACGGTCGTGCTCGACGTCGGTGGGTTGGACTAGCGCTGTAGCAGGGACGCACAAGCGCAGCGGCGAACCGGAGCGCTGGGTCGCGAATCCACCGACAACCCACCATGGAGGACTCATGAACAACCGCTCGCTGGCGTAAAACCTCGCCTTTGGCATCGCGGCCGTCGCGCTGTCCCGCACGAGCACAAACGCCCTCGCGTACCTCCTGTGGTTAGGCGTGATCTACGTCGTGCTGTTCGTCTACGGCCTGATCGTGAGCACCGGCAACGACGCGAACTTCGTGCCGATCAACAACGCAGGCGACGTGCTTCACCTCGTGCTCGCCGTCGGCCTTCTCGGCGGCTGGTTCGTCAGCAGGGGCGCGCGCGAGATGCGCGCCGAGACACCGATGGCGCCCCGCCGCCGGCCTAGCCGGTCTCGTTGTGAATGGCCGCCTTCACATCGCGAAGGCGGCCACCGTCGCGGCCACGTCGCACCGCCACGATCTCGGCGAGGATCGAGAGCGCCGTCTCCTCGAGCGTCTCTCCGCCGAGGTCGAGTCCCGCAGGGCCGCTGAGGCGGGCGAGCTGCTCACCCGATAGCCCTTCCTCGGCGAGCCGCGCGCGCCGCAGACCCTGCGTGCGCCTCGAACCGAGCGCGCCGACGTAGAACGCGTCGCTCCGAAGGGCCCACGAAAGCGCGGGAATGTCGATCTTCTCGTCGTGGGCAAGCACGACCACCGCGGTCCGGTCGTCGGTTCCCGCGCGCGCGAGGGCGTCCTCCGGCCAGCCGTCGATGAGCGATCCGGCGCTGGGAAGGCGTGCGGGCGTCAGGAGCGCACGTCGCGGATCGGCGACGGCGCTGCGCCATCCCAGCTGGCGGGCGAGCCCGCAGAGGGCGTCCGCGAGATCGACGGCCCCCACGACAAGCAGAAGCGGCGGCGGGGCAAGCGGCTCGACGAAGAGCGTCTGGCCGTTCTCCTGGACGAGCGCCGGGCGTTCGGCGTCCGCCCGCCCGTCGAGCTCGAGCGTCATCTCGCCCGCTCGCTCTCCTTCGACGACCGTCGTGAGTTGCCCGCGTGCCCCCTCCTCCACCGATCTGCGGAGCTTGCTGACGAGCTCTGCATCGGACACGGGCGCGACGAATACGTCGATCTCACCACCGCACGGCAGACCGACGGAGCGGGCGTCGTCGTCGGCGATCCCGTAAGGGAGGATCCGGGGCGTACCGTCGGCGATCACCTCGCCTGCCTGAAGCGCGACGTCGGACTCGACGCAGCCGCCGGAGACCGACCCGAAGAGCGAACCCGACTCGGAGATCGCCAGCCGCGAGCCGAGGGGCCGGGGCGCCGAGCGGCGTGTGTCGATCACGGTGGCCAGCGCCGCCCGTTCGCCCTTGGCGAGCCACGCTTCCAACTGCGCCAGCACGTCGCGCACGGCCTTCGATCGTACCCTTCGGGCGGATGGACGCCGACCGCCGGATCCTCGAGGAGCTCGAGCCGGCACTTCGCATGCGAGGAGACGCGCAGGCCTGCGCGATGCTGGCGCTCGTCGCTCGCGACGGGGTTTCCCTCCCGGACGACGAGCTGAGCGCCGCGTTACGGCGGGCGTTGCTCGTCCTTGCCGCCGGGGGGGATCCGCACCGCGAGCTCGAGCTCGAAGGGAAAGGCGTCACGACCTTCGCCCAGGACCTCGACTCGCGCGAGCGGCGCACCGAGCTCCAGGCGGCGCTTCGTTCGCTCAGTGAGCAGGCCGCGGGACTCCCGCGCGCGTCGTTCCTGCTGGAAGCACTGCTGGAGGACCCCGACCTCGCGTGGCGGTCGCTCGCGGTCGCGCTCCTCGCCGAGGAGCTCGGCGAGGAAACCTGACACGGCATCCCTCGGTTGGACGTAAACGTTTTCCCGCCGCCGCCGATGCAACGGACGTCCTGCGGTCTCCACGAGGAGGAAGATCCTTGCGTCGCGCGCTTGCTCTCGCACTCTTGACCATGCTCGCCTTCGCCGGCCCTGCCGGCGCTTCCCAGCTGATCGACCGGAATGCGACGAACATCCGGCTGAAGGTCTCGCGCGACGGGAAAGCGATGGTCTCGTATCGGGCGCGCGGCCGCGCGTGGGACGTCCTGGCCTGGGGTGCGATCAACGCCCTGCATCCGAACCGGGTCCGAAAGCAGGTGCAGTTCCGGCTCGACCGCGCCGGCGGCTGGGGAACGTTCGGCCGAAAGCTCCGCTTCCGGGACGGCTGCCGGCCCTACGACGGCCCCGAGCTCGTCCACCTCGTCACCGCCTGCAAGGCGCCCGACGGCTCGTACTGGGCGCTCCAGCGCTGGCAGCGGTCACTCCCCAACCTCGGCTTTCTGCCCTGGCTGCCGGAGCAGCGCGCGTGGGCGCTCCACCTCTCCCACTGGAAGGGGCCGCTCGCCCAGCTCGAGGCCTGGACCGACTGGTCCTGGGACGGGCGCTACCACTCGATCTTCGGCCGCCTCACCTACCTCGGCCGCCCGGTTCACGGCTTCAAGACGAACAAGTACGGCGCCCGGCTGGACAAGTACGGCCGCCTCGTCTACCTCGACACGTTCGGCTCGAGCCACGGCCC
>DASZCE010000289.1:0-9275 GCA_035943455.1 Gaiellaceae bacterium
CTATCGCAGCGACTACTACGAGTACGCGGAGCCTCGGCGGCGCCGTAGGGCTTTCTGGCCGTGGCTCCTCGGGCTGCTCCTGCTCATCGGTGCGCTTGTCTCCGGCTTCTACATCTGGGACCGGATCCAGGACGAGATCAGCGCGACGAAGCCGGTGACGGTCCCGTTCGTGGAGGGCCAGCGCTGGCCCGAGGCGCGGCAGAACATCCGCGACGCCGGGCTCCGGCCGGTCAGGATCAACCGCTCACACGAGACGTTTCCGGTCGGGATCGTCTTTCGCCAGAACCCCGACGCCGGCGAACGAGTGGCGAAGGGGAACGCCGTGCAGCTCGTCGTCTCGACGGGCAAGCCGCGTGTCGACGTTCCCGACGTGCTGGGCGCACGGGAGGCGGACGCGCTCGTCACGATCCGTGCGGCGGGACTGGTCCCTGACCCACACGACATCTTCTCCGAGAAGCCCGCCGGCACGGTGATCGCTCAGGATCCAAAGGGCGGGACGAGCATCGTCAAGGGGAGCACGGTCCGGATCAACATCTCCAAGGGCTTGGAGAACATCGGGATCCCGAGCGTGATCGGGCAGTCGTACCCGAACGCCTCTAGGCAGCTCCGGGCTGCCGGGTTCACGCCGGTGCGACAAGACGTCGAGTCGGAGCAGCCGAAGGGAACGGTCGTCGACCAGGATCCGGCGCCCGGATCGCTACAACCTCCTGGAACGGAGGTCACGTTGAGCGTCTCGACCGGCCAGGCGACCACCTCGGTTCCCGACGTCGTCGGGGACGACGAGGAAACGGCACGCACGACGCTCGAGAACGACGGCTGGTCGGTCGTCGTCCGCGATACAGGGACGGACAACGCGAACGAGGACGGCCGCGTGCTCAGCCAGACGCCGGCGCCGGGGGCACAGGCGAAGCCCGGATCCCGCGTGACGATCTACGTGGGCCGGTTCCAACCGGTCGAGCCGCCGCCTGGCCCTCCGCCGCCTTCGCCTCCGCCGCCTCCGCCTCCGCCGTCGCAGATGCCATGACAGGTCGCGTTCACGTCGCAGTGATCGCTGGTGGCCGCTCGAGCGAGCACGAGATCTCGATCGCGTCGGCACGTTCGGTCATCGACGCGCTCAACCCCGAACGCTACGACGTCAAGACGATCGAGATCGGCAAGGATGGCCGCTGGGAGCTGAACTCGGGTGCGACGCGCGAGCTCCAGCGCCCCGTGGCCGAGACGCTGCCCGTGCCGTCGGGCGGCTCGCCGCCGGAAACGCTCGGCGAAGTGGACGTCGTCCTACCGATCCTGCATGGACCGTTCGGCGAGGACGGCACGGTCCAGGGCCTGCTCGAGCTGGCGGGCGTCCCGTACGTCGGCGCGGGAGTGACCGCGTCGGCGCTCTGCATGGACAAGGATCTCTTCAAGTCCGTCTGCCGCGATAAGGGGATTCCGGTCACGCGCTCTCTGACGCTGCGGAACGGTGACCTGCCGTCCAATCCGTTCGGCTACCCGGTCTTCGTCAAGCCGGCGCGGCTGGGGTCGTCGGTGGGGATCACGAAGGTGGAGAGCGAGCGTGAGCTCGAGGAGGCGGTTGCGCTCGCCAGGCGCCACGACGAGAAGGTGCTCGTCGAGGAGTTCGTCGACGGCGTCGAGGTCGAGTGCGGCGTGCTCGGCAACCGTGAGCCGATCGCCTCGGTCCCGGGTGAGATCGTCGCCCACGGCTTCGGCGGGGTCGATTGGTACGACTACTCGGCGAAGTACGACGAGGGCGGGATGGACCTGATCATCCCGCCGCGGATTCCGGAGGAGGCGAGCGAGCGCGTCCAGCGGATCTCGGTCGAGGCGTTCATCGCCTCCGACTGCGAGGGCATGGCGCGGGCGGACTGCTTCGTCACCGCCGACGGCGAGGTGCTCGTGAACGAGCTGAACACGATCCCCGGCTTCACGGCGACGAGCGTCTATGCGAAGCTCTTCGAGGCCTCGGGGATTCCGTACGAGGAGCTGCTCGAGCGGCTGATCCAGCTCGCGCTCGAGCGGCACGAGCGCCGCGGTCGGCTCCAGTACTAGCGGGCGGTCACCTCGTTGATGTGAGCGACGCCGGAAACGGCGGTGATCCAGACGACGAAGTACCGCGCCTTCGCGTCGGTGAGCTTGAACTCGAGGCCGTCCGTGACGCCCAATCCTGCTGACACGCGTCGAAACGGCCCATCCTCGCTATCACCGGCGCGGATGTGCGCGGTAAACCCCGGGGTGTCGGTTCGGATCGTGATCGTTTTCGGTTCGACCTCTCTGCCGGCGTCGAGAATGATTCCGACGCCCGGCTTATCGAACGAGCTGTAGTCCTGGGTCGTCCACGCGGTCTCGAATCGGCCGTCCGTGGCGTCTGGGACGTCCTCTGGGTGCTCGGCGTTGTCGTCGCCGAAGGGATCGTGGTCGCGAGCGGCTGTTAGATGAATGGATTGCGTCGTCGCTGCGGATCCGCCGCCGCCGTCGTCGCGGAGCGCCATCGCGGCGAGCGCCGCGAGCGCCGCGACGGCGAGCACGGCGACCAGCGCTGCGATCGGCCACAGGATGCCGCCGCGCCGTCGCCGACGTCGCCCCTCGGGTTGGCGGCGCTGCGGCGCCGCCAAAGGGCGGCGCGATATCAGCGTCGCCTCCTCCGACGCCGGATCGAGCTCGTCGAGGCAGGCTTCGAGCTCCTCGACGAGCTCGTCCATCGACGCAAACCGGTCCTCGGGCCACTTCGCCATCGCGCGCTCGATCGCCATCCCCAGGCGCGGCGGCACGTCGGGCCGTCGGTCGAGCACGCTCGGGGCCGGCTCGTTGACGTGGCGCAGCGCGATCGTGACGAAGTTCTCGCCTTGGAACGGGACGCCGCCGGTAAGCAGCTCGTAGAGCACCACACCGAGCGAGTAGACGTCGGTGAGGGCGTCGACTCGCTGGCCACGCGCCTGCTCCGGGGCGATGTACTCGCTGGTGCCCAGCACCGTTCCCGTGATCGTCATGCCGTCGACGTCGACCGAACGGGCGATGCCGAAGTCCGTCATCTTGGCCTGCCCGTCCTCGTTCAGGAGGACGTTCTGCGGCTTGACGTCACGGTGGACGAGGCCGCGGTCGTGTGCGAACCCGAGCGCGCGTGCCATCTGCAGCGCGAGAAGTAGCGCGTCGCGCACGGGGAGCGGTCCGGAACGCTCGATCACCTGCTTGAGGTTCTCGCCCTCGACATACTCGAAGACGATGTACTGCCGGCCGTCTTCCTCACCGCGATCGATGACGGTGACGATGTTCGGGTGGCTCAGCTGGGCGACCGAGCGCGCCTCGCGCCGGAAGCGCTCGACGTACTCCTCGTCGGTGGTGTACTGCTCGTGAAGCAGCTTGATGGCGACGGTGCGGTCGAGCAGGCGGTCGTGCGAGCGCCATACGCTCGACATGCCGCCGCGCCCGATCAGCTCGACAAGCTCGTAGCGGCCCGCGATCACGTCCCCCGCAGACACGGGGTCAAAGGCTACTTGTGTGCTAGCCGAGGGCCGCTTCCAGTGCCGATTCCCAGACGGCGAGCGCCTCGTCGAGCTCGGCGTCTGAGAGCGTGAGTGGCGTCAGCACGCGGATGCAGTTTGCGTAGATCCCGGACTTGAGGAGGAGCAGGCCCTGCTTCGCAGCCGCCTCGGTGACGGCCGAGGCGAGCTCTGGCGCCGGCGTCTTCGCCTCGTCCCCCACGATCTCGATCGCGAGCATCGCCCCGAGACCGCGTACGTCCCCAACCTGCGGGAAGCGTTCCTGCCAGGCGAGCATCCGTTGCCGGAGCTGGTCGCCGACGACCGAGGCGCGGGCGCAGAGATCCTCCTCGCCGATCACGTCGAGGACGGCGAGCGCGGCGGCTTGGGCCACCGGGTTGCCGACGTAGGTGCCGCCGATTGCCGAGTCGGGAGGCGCGTCCATGATCTCCGCCCTTCCGATCACGCCCGAAAGCGGAAGTCCCATCGCGACCGATTTGGCGATCGTGATCAGGTCGGGCCCGATGCCGTAGTGCTCAATCGCGAAGAGCTTGCCCGTACGTGCGAACCCCGTCTGGACCTCGTCGACGACCATGACGATTCCGTGCTCGTCGCAAAGCCGGCGGACGCCGGTCATGAACTCGTTGGGCGCGACGACGAAGCCGCCCTCGCCCTGGACCGGCTCGATCACCATCGCGGCGACCGTCTCCGCCGCGACCTGCGTGACGAGGGCTCGCTCCAGTGCCGCCATGGCGTCTCCAGCGGTGACTCCGCGGTATTCGTACGGGAACGGCAGCCGATACACCTCGGGCGCGAACGGGCCGAGGCCGGCCTTGTACGGGTGCGTCTTCGAGGTCAGCGAGAGCGCGAGCAGGGTGCGCCCATGGAAGCCGCCCTCGAACGCGATCACGGCGGGGCGCTTCGTGTGGGAGCGGGCAAACTTGATCGCGTTCTCGATCGCCTCCGTCCCGGCATTGAAGAACGCTGCCTTCGCGCTCGCGATCGGGGCCAGCTCGCAGAGCCGCTCCGCCAGGTTCACGTAGAGCTCGTACGGGACGACCGTGAAGTCGGTGTGGCTGAAGCGCTCGAGCTGTTCCTGGGCCGCCTCGACGACGCGCGGGTGCGCGTGCCCGACGTTGAGGCAGCCGACGCCTCCCGTGAAATCGATGAAGGTGTTTCCGTCGACGTCGGTGAGCGTCGCACCCTCGCCGCGCTCGATCACGACCGGGAAGGTGAGGGACAGCGGCTCGGCCACCACCCGCTGCTTGCGTTCGATGATCTCGCGCGAACGCGGGCCCGGGATCTCTGTCCGGAGATCGATCGTCCTCGTCGTCGCCATCGGGCCGACGATAGCGGAGCCGTCGGCTCGTTGCATACTGAATACTCGGTATTCATGACCGAGCGCGAGCGGCCTCTCAGGCGCGACGACCTCGACCCCGACCCACTGCGTCAGTTCGAGCGGTGGTACAGGGAAGCGGCGGACGTCGTCGAGTTCCCGGAGGCGGTCGCGCTCGCGACGGCCACGCCCGCCGGGCAGCCGTCGTTGCGGATGGTGCTGGTCAAACGCTTCGACCGGAGCGGGTTCAGGTTCCACACGGGCCACAAGAGCCGCAAGGGGCGAGAGCTCGAGGCGAACCCGCTGGGCGCCCTCCTCTTCTATTGGCACCCGCTCGGCCGGCAGGCGCGCATCGAGGGGCCGGTGGCGCGTCTGGGCCACGACGAGTCGGACGAGTATTTCCGGAGCCGGCCGCGCGGAGGACAGATCGCCGCATGGGCCTCAGCGCAGAGCGAGGTGATTGCATCCCGTGAGGAGCTGGAGTCGCGCGTTGCCGAGCTCGAGCGAGAGTTCGAGGGGCGGGACGTGCCGCTCCCGCCTCACTGGGGCGGCTACCGGCTCGAGCCTGAGCTCTGGGAATTCTGGCAGCACCGCGACAGCCGTCTCCACGATCGCTTCCGCTACCGCCGCGACGGCGAGGCGTGGCTGATCGAGCGCCTCGCGCCGTAGACGAGGAGCGTCAGCGCCGCGGCCAACAACGTCACGAGCACGGCGTACATCCGCGGGAAGCTTCCAGCGTCCTCTGTGACCCGAAAGAGATCCCACGTGTAGTGAAAGCCGTTCTCCGAGCCGTCGTAGATGACGACCGGGTAGGAGCCGCGTCGGACATCCGGCGCGATGAACCTGACGTTGCGGCGGGCCGGGCAGAGAAGGACGGGTGACGAGTTCGGCGGCGCCGCGCTGCAGCGAACGAGCTCTATCCTGGGCGCGTCTGGTCGATACCGTGGGCGGAGGGCGCCATCCTGGGGCAGGCCTGGTCCGTTCCAGATCACCCAGTAGGCCGGCGTGTTTCGGATCGTCACCTCCGTGCCTGGCGGTCCCGACAACGGATCGAGACAGGTGCCGCACGGTCCATGGGCCCCTGCTGCGGGCGAAAGCACGAGCGCGGTGACAGCGGCGACGAGAGCCACGGCTCGCATGGAGCAAATACGTCCCGTGGGCGACTTCCGGTCCGAACGGACGCCAGGTCGTCCGTCCGAGCCAGGTCTCCGTGCCTGGCACCGGGAAGCGCCCCGGCGAGCGATGTCTCGTTGGCGGCCGGGCGCGCGGCGCAGCCGGCCGACGGCGGATCTGTCCGCTCGGGACGTGGCTGGGTGCCTGGCACCATCTCAGGGCCGCCTCGTACAGTGGGAGCGTGATCGTCGCGCACCTCGATCTCGACGCTTTCTTCGCGGCCGTCGAGGAGCTCGAGGATCCCTCGCTCCGCTCGAAGCCGCTCATCGTCGGCGGAGACCCGCACGGACGCGGCGTGGTCGCGACCGCGAACTACGTCGCGCGGCAGTTCGGCATCCACTCCGCGATGAGCTCGGCGGAGGCGCTGCGACGCTGCCCGCACGCGATCTTCCTCCGCCCGCGGAAGGGCGTCTACTCAACCTACTCGCGGGCTGTCTGGGACTCGGTTCGGCAGGTCGTGCCGACGGTCGAGCGCACCGGTCTCGACGAGGGCTACCTCGACCTCGGCGAGGTCGCTCCGGACTTCCGCCACGCCCGCCGCGTGGCCGAAGCGGTCCAGACCGCCGTCCGCGGCGCGACGAGCCTGACCTGTTCGCTCGGTGTCTCGACCTGCAAGGTCGTCTCGAAGATCGCGAGCGATCAGCGAAAGCCGGGAGGACTCCTCGTCGTGCGTCCCGGCAGCGAGGCGCAGTTCCTGGCACCGTTCGATGTCCGCCGCCTCCCGGGGATCGGCCCCCGCGCCGAGGCCCGCCTCCGTGCGTCGGGCGTCGAGACGATCGGCTCGCTCGCTGCGCTCTCCGACGGTGTGCTCCACGCGCTGCTTCCGGGCAAGGTCGGGAAGCTGCTCCGCGACCGCGCCCGCGGGATCGACCCCCGCGGCCTCGAGACGCAGACCCAGCGCGTCTCCATCAGCCAGGAGGAGACGTTCGCGCGCGACATCGCCGACATCGAGCAGCTCCGCGCCGAGCTCCGGCCGATGGCCGACGGGCTCGCCAAGCATCTTCGGAACTCGGGCGAGACGGCCCGGACGATTACCACCAAGGTGCGCTACCCGGACTTTGCGATCCGAAGCCGCTCGACAACGCTTCCCGTCGGCACCGACGACGGCGACCGGGTCTGGGAGCTCGCCTGCGCCCTTCTCGATCGAGCCCTCACCGACCGTCCCGGCGCCCTTCGCCTCGTCGGCGTCGCCGTCTCGGGCTTCGAGCCTCATCGCCAGCTGTCGCTCGTCTAGCGTGTCTCGCAGATGCGTCGACTCCTGACTCGAGCGGCGGTGGCTGCCGGAACGCTCGTCCTCGTCGGCCTCGGCGGGTGGCTCGGCAAGGCCTGGTACGACAGCCGGCTTCCAGGCACCTACAGCGTGATGGACTACGGAGCGCTCGACTTCGGGGGCGCACCGCCGGGCGCGCATGACGGACACACCGAGACCAGCGTCGCGCGCCTCCGGGGTCCCCGCGGCAAGCCGGATCTCGCGGTCAAGCTGACGGCGGTCAGGACCGAGGTGCGTCTTCCGTCGGGCGAGTCCGTCGACGCTCTCACCTTCAACGGACGGGTGCCGGGGCCCGAGCTGAGGGTACGGCAGCACGGGCTCGTCCAGGTCACGCTCGAGAACGCCAACATCGCCAAGGGCGTGTCGATCCACTGGCACGGCGTCGACGTCCCGAACGCGGAGGATGGTGTCGCCGGCGTCACGCAGGAAGCGGTCCTTCCCGGCGGCCGCTACGTCTATCGCTTCCGCGCCGACCAGGTCGGGACGTTCTGGTACCACTCGCACCAGTTCTCGGCCCAGCAGGTCAAGCGCGGCCTCTACGGCGCATTCGTGATCGAGCCCGAGCGGCCGAGGCCGAAGACCGTCGACCTCGCCGTCCCGGTACACACGCTCCGCGGACGTCGGCTCTTCGGCAGCAGCGACGAGCTCGTCCAGCACTCGATCCCGCCGGGCCGGCCGGTGCGGCTGCGGCTGATCAACACCGACGACGTGCCGCGCAAGTTCGACCTCCGCGGCGCGGCGTTTCGCGTCCTCGCGATTGACGGGGTCGATCTCAACCAGCCGGCGGCGATCGAGGGCCGGACGCTCGAGCTCGGCGCCGGGGCCCGCTACGACCTCGGGTTCGTGATGCCCAGGACCGCCGTCAGCCTGGGTGTAGCCGGTTCACCGGCCGGGCTCGTGCTCGGCCCGCCGGGTGGCGTCCCGGCCCCGCCGAAGCCCGGCGGCCCGGTTTTCGACCCCGCCGGCTACGGGGCGCCCATTACCGCCCTCCTCGGAGCCCAGGCCCGCTACGACCGGACCTTCGTCGTCGACATCGGCCGGCAGCTCGGCTTTCTCGACGGACGCCCCGGCTACCACTGGTCGATCAACGGAAAGCTGTTCCCGCGCACGCCCGTGCTCGTCGTCCGCAAGGGCGAGCTCGTTCGGATGACGATCGCAAACGACTCCGGCTCCGTCCATCCGATGCATCTTCACGGCCATCACCTTCTCGTCCTCAGCCGCAACGGGAAGCCGGTCAGGGGCAGCCCCTGGCGCGTGGACATCCTCAACGTGAAGCCCGACGAGACCTACGACGTCGCCTTCCGGGCGCACAACCCGGGCGTCTGGATGTTCCACTGCCACAACCTGCCCCACGCGGCCGACGGGTTGATGACGCACCTCGTCTACGAGGGCGTAACGACGCCGTTCCGCATCGGCGGACACGCCCACAACCACCCGGAGTGAGCTCGGCGGTCTAGGCCGGAGGAGGCGATGCGGCGGGAGGCGCCGTCGTCGCCGCCATCATCCGGTCCTCTCTCCACATCCTGGCGGTGAGGCTTCCGAGAACGCCCAGGATCACGACCGCGTTCACGGGGTGGAGGAAGCCGAGGACCGCGGGAAGCTCGCCGCCGGTCCAGCCCAGGATCATTTGGCCGACGAGCAGGCCGAACGCGAGCAGCGACCACAGGATTCGCGACTTGCTGCGCGTGCCGAACGAGAACAAAAGCAGTAGGAGACCGCTCAACACGAGCAGCGTCCCGAGCGCCGCGTGCGCGCCGAACCCGTCCTGGAACGTGTCCTCGTCGATCGAGCCGCCGCCGAGCTTGTCCGCGGCGTTGAACGCTCCATACCCCGCGAACCCGATCTGCACGAGGACCGCGAGCGTCATCAGGCTCGCCCAATACCGGTGGATCGCGCGGAACACGCTCACGTTGCCTCCTTTGCTCTCTCGGCCGACCGCTGGACTCTACGCTAGGTTCCGGCCGATGGCAGCGGAGCCGACCACGCAACCGGCCGCGGCGGCCGGAACGGTCACCCTCGG
>DASZCE010000290.1:0-3595 GCA_035943455.1 Gaiellaceae bacterium
GACGCGGAGCCGCCTTCCGTACCGCTCGAGCAGCCGCCTGAGCTCCGGGCCTGCGGCCAGCGCGAAGACCACGTTCCCGATCGCGTGGGCCGCGCTCTCGCCCAAGGATGCGGGTCTCTCGTTGCTCCTCATGGCTCTGGCGCTCGTCGTCGCCGGGTTCGCCTGGCTCGAGTCGGGACCGGGATCCGCGAAGGAGATCGCGCTCGTCGCGGTCCTCGGTGGAGCTGCTGCGGCAGGGCGGGTCCTCTTCGCCGCCGTCCCCGGCGTCCAGCCCGTCACGGTCATGGCCGTCGCAGCCGGCGCCGCGCTCGGTGCCCGGATCGGTTTTGCGGTCGGCGCCGTCGCTGCGCTCGTCTCCAACTTCTATCTCGGACAGGGGATCTGGACGCCCTGGCAGATGCTCGCCTGGGGCGGCTGCGGTGTCGCGGGAGCGCTGGCGGCGCGCATCGTCCGCCGCCGGTGGGCGTTCGCGACGCTGTGCTTCGCGCTCGGGTTCGCGTTCTCGAGCGCGATGGACCTCTGGCACTGGTACAGCTTCTGGCCCCATACCTGGGAGGCGCTGACGGTGGTGTGGGGGCGCGGCGTCTGGTTCAGCGCGGCCCACGCGATCGGGAACGTGGTATTCGCGCTAGCCGCAGGCCCGGAGCTCAGGCGGCTGCTCGAGCGGTACGGAAGGCGGCTCCGCGTCGAGGTCGTATGGGCCTGAAGCTCGCGGGTCTGGCTGCCGCCGTCGCATTGGCTGTAGGCCCGGCGGACTACCTCGCGGCTCGCCAGCAACCCGGCGGCGGCTTCGCGGAACCGGGAGGGCGCCCAGATCCGGCGCTGACGGCGTGGGCGGTGCTCGCCCTCGACGCGGCGGGGCGGCGGCCGCGGCAATCGCCGGCCGACTACCTGCACGAGGCGGTGATCGCCGACACGACGGATCTTGCTCTCCGTGTCCTGGCGCTGCGCTCGCTCGACGACGTCAGAGGCCTCGACCTTCTTCTCCACCGCCGGCGACGGCCCGACGGCCGAATCGGATCGCTGATCAACTCGACGGCGTGGAGCGCCCTGGCCCTCGGCAAGCCGGGCCGGGCGACGATTCGCTACCTCATACGCGCCCAGCACCGCTCGGGGGGCTGGTCGTGGGCGCCGCGTGGCGCTCCCGACTCCAACGACACCGCGGCCGTGATCCAGGCGCTGCGGGCGGGTGGCGTCCAAGGACGCCCGATTCGCCGCGGTCTCGGGTATATCCGGAGGCTGACCGCGCCGAACGGCGGCGTGCGACTGGTGCCAGGCCGGGAGCCGGACGCGCAGTCGACTGCATGGGCGGTTCAGGCCTACGTGGCGGCCGGGGTCAAGCCTCCCGCGGGCGCGTTCCGGTTCCTGCGATCGCTCCGCCGACCCGACGGCAGCTACCGCTATAGCCGCCGATATGCGGTCACCCCTGCGTTGGTCACCGCGCAGGTGGTTCCGGCGCTCGCCCGCAAGACGTTTGCGCTAGACTGATAATACTTTGCGTTCCGAGGTATTGAAGGGACACATGGACCTCCTTCTGCTTGCGGCGATCGCACGGGAGCCGCTCCACGGCTACGGGGTGGTCGAGGCGATCCGGGACGCCAGCGCCGGTGAACTCGATCTCGCCGAGGGAACGGTCTATCCGGCGCTGTACCGGCTCGAGGGCGCAGGGCTACTCAGCAGCAAGTGGACGACGGTCGGAGGTCGGCGCCGCCGCGTCTACCGGCTCACCAGGCTCGGTCGCCGGCGGCTCGAGCGCGAGCGGAAGGATTGGAACGCGTTTGCCGGGGCGGTGAAGGCGGTCACGGCGTGATCGACGGTTACCTGCATCGCCTGGAGCGCGAGCTGGCGGAGCGTGGGGTGCGCGGCGCGAGCGCGCGGCGCGTCTTGGCGGAGGCGCGTGACCACCTCGTCGAGCTGGCGGAAAAGGACGGGACGATCGAAGCCTTTGGGCCCAGCCGGCAGGTTGCCGCGGAGATCGCAGCGCAGCTCGCGACGACGCGGACGATCCGCTCGACGTACGGCGCGTTCGGCGTGCTGGCCTTCGTCGGCTTCGCCTATCTGGCTTTCATGGCCGTCGTCGGGCGGGAGGAATCGCCCGATCTGTTCGGCGCACGACACGAGTTGATCGGTGTCGCTGCGGCGCTCGGGTTGGCGCTCTTCCCTCAGGTCGCGTTCGTCGCGGGGTGCCTGGCCCTGTGGAGGGCGCTTCGATTGCGTGGGGCGGCGACGCTCTCGTCGGAGGAGCTGGACATCATCCGCCGGCGTGCGAGCGTGGCACTCGCCGCGGCAGGGCTCGCGGCGGTCTCGATGGCGGCATGGAGCCTCGAGTTCCGGGTCGACGCGACGTTGCTCACCCTCGCGGCGGTTTCGTTCCTCGCCGTCGGCGGCGGAACGGCGGCCGTCGCCCGGGCCGGCCGTCCGCGGGCGTTCGGGGGCGGAGCGGCGGGCGATCTCTTCGACGACCTCGGATTCCGCATGGATCCATGGCACTTCGCCTTCCTGTTTGCCGCCGCGGTCGCGTTCCTGGGGTTCGCGGGAGGCTGGGTAGCCGAGGGCGATCCCGGCGGCGGCCTGGTCTGGGCAACGTTCGAAGGAGCCGGCGTCCTCGCCTGTTTCGCTGCCCTCGGCCGCCGCCTGGCCCTTCGCCGCTAGGCGTTTCCGTAGGTCCCGGTGCCAGGCACCGGGCCGTGTCCCCGGTAGACAGGTGCGGGCCCGCGGCCGCGGCACGCCACGCTGTCTCCCGCGGCCGTGTCGCCGGTGCCAGGCATCCGGCCACGTCTCCGGCGGACGGGCCGCCGGCCTCCCGCGTAGGCGCCGCTAGCATCGGCGCGAATGACCGTTGCCTCCCCGGAGACCTATCTCGCCGACCTGAACCCCGCCCAGCGCGAGGCCGTGCTGCATACGGAGGGACCGTTGCTCGTCGTCGCCGGGGCCGGCTCTGGCAAGACGCGGGTGCTCACGCACCGCGTCGCGCATCTCATCGCCGCCGTCGGCATCGAGCCGAACGAGGTGCTCGCGATCACGTTCACGAACAAGGCGGCGGGCGAGATGCGCTCGCGCCTGGAGGATCTACTTCCCGAGGTCGCGAGACGCATCTGGATCCTCACGTTCCACGCGGCCTGCGGCCGCATCCTCCGTCGTGAGGCGCCGCGACTCGGCTACCGAACGAACTTCACGATCTACGACCAGGCCGACCAGGTCCGGCTCGTCAAGCAGTGCCTCGAGGAGCTCGAACGCGATCCCAAGCGCTTCCCGGCCAAGGGCATCCACGAGCACATCTCCTCGGCAAAAAACCAGCTGATCAGCCCTGCCGAGTACCGCAACCGCGTCGACTCCTTCTACGACCAGACGGTTGCCGACGTTTACGAGCTCTACCAGCGTCGGCTCTTCGCCTCCAACGCGGTCGACTTCGACGACCTGCTGATGCTGACCGTGGACGTGCTCGAGCGCTTCCCCGAGGCGAAGGAGCGCTGGCAGAAGGCCTTCCGCTACATCCTGGTCGACGAGTACCAGGACACGAACCACGCCCAGTACCGGCTGCTCCAGCTGCTGGCGGAAACGCACAGGAACGTCTGCGTCGTGGGGGACCCGGACC
>DASZCE010000291.1:0-1851 GCA_035943455.1 Gaiellaceae bacterium
CGCCTACCTGCTGGAGATCATCAAGCTCGCCAACCCGCGCATCCGGCAGCGCGAGGAGCGGGCCACGCGCGAAGAGCGCCGGAGCGCTTAGCGCGCCGACCGCGCAGGAAGTCGAACCAGAGCGCAGGTGAACGGTCTGCCGGTGCGGAGGCTACAAGCTCGGCCACTTTTGGCCAAACCATGCGGTTTCCGCTGTCACAAAGTCTGGTATGCTCGCCTCGGATGGAGCCCAGCTCTCGCCAGACCTTCGACCCGGCCGGGGCGGGCGCGGTGCTGGTCGGGACGACGGCAGGCAGCGTCGGGCTCGGCGCGCTCATCGGATGGGTCGCGGGCTCGTGGCCGGTTGGAGCGCTCGTCGGCGCCGTCGTCGGCATCCCCGCCGGAATCTTCGCCGTCTACCGCCGCTACCGCGGCGCCTTCTCGTGAGAGAGGTCTGGGCGACGCCGCGTCCCGTCCCGCCGGCGCGCCTTCCGCGCATCGCGGGCGCGGCGGTCGTCGCGCTCGCGCTCCCGGTCTTCCTCGCTGCGGGCCTGCCGCTTCGGGGCTGGATCCTGGCCGCCGTCCTGTGGTTGGTCGCCGAGGCGGTCGCCGTCGTGCTCTCACGCCTGAGCCTCGGCACCGATAATCTCGCCGCCGCGGGAGTGAGGGGCGTGGGAATGATGTTCAGATCGGTGGCCGTGATGGTCGTGGTCATCGTCGTCGCCGCTTCGGAGGCGGCGGTCGGGGTGGCCGCCGGAGTCGTGTACGCACTGGCGTACACGCTCGAGCTCGCGCTCTCTCTGACCTCGTACTTCACAAGCGAGCCCGCGCGATGAAGCGCCTCTCGCTGGCGATCGGCACGCTGTTCCTCCTTCTGCCCGCCTCCGCCTCGGCCGCGGAGGAGTTCGATCCCGCCGTGGAGTTCGAGCAGCATCCCTGGATTCCGATTCACGTGGGGCCGATCGACCTCTCGATCACCAAGGCAGTGGCCTACCTCTTCCTCGGGACCGGGCTGACGATCCTGATCGGAATCGGCCTCATGCGCTGGCGGCTCGGTGTCGAGCCGGACCGCCGCCAGACGGTGGGTGAGCTCATCTACGACGTCGCGCAAACGCAGATCGCGGAGCAAGGCCTACCCGCCAAGGCGATTGGCCGCTGGTTCCCGTACGTCGCCTCGCTCTTCCTCTTCATCTGGACGCTGAACATCCTCGGCTTCATCCCGCTACCGCTCTCCGACGAGAAGGTGACGATCCTCGGGGTCGAAGTACCGACGCTCGGCATCTACGCGGCGACATCCTCGATCTCGGTCACGCTCACGCTGGCGCTGATGACATTCGTCTTCACGCACGTCGAAGGGATCCGGGCGAACGGCCCCATCCGCTACTTCAAGAGCTGGGTACCCGAGGTCCCGCGGGCGATGGTGCCGTTCATCGCCGTGCTCGAGGTCCTCGGGCAGTTCATGCGACTCGTCTCGCTCTCAGTCCGACTGTTCGCGAACATGCTCGCGGGCCACATCCTGATCCTGACGTTCATCGGGCTGATCTTCGTGATCGGCAACATCGCGCTCGCGCCGATCTCGGTCGCCGTCGGAACGATCTTCTACCTGTTCGAGGTCGTGATCGTCGTCTCGATTCAGGCGTACATCTTCGCCGCCCTGTCCGCCATCTACATCGGCTCGGCCATCGAGCCCGAGCACTAAGGAGGGAGCACTGCCATGAACGTCGCTGCAATGCTGCTCGCCGCCGCCACCGACGGCGTCGACGCCGGAAAGGCGATCGCGCTCGCGCTCGGCGTCGGCCTCGGATCGCTCGGAGCCGGAATCGGCATCGGGAACATCTTCAGCTCGATGATCCAGTCGGTCGCCCGGCAGCC
>DASZCE010000292.1:0-8549 GCA_035943455.1 Gaiellaceae bacterium
CCCCCCCCCCCCCCCCCCCCACGCTTACTCTTCGTCGAGCGGAGAGTCGATCTCGGGGATCTCGATCGCCTCTTCGCCTTCGCGCGGGCCAGGATCGCCGTCCGGCTCGATCGAGCCGCCGAAGTCGAAGTTGAGGTCGGCGAGCGAAGCGCCGTCGCCGCCGTCCGCCCCGATCTCCTCGAGTGCGGCCAGCAGCTGCTCCTCCGACTCCGGGCGGCGGTAGGCCGTGGCCGGGATCTTCTCGGCCGGCTTGACGTCGACGGTGCGGTACTGCTTGAGGCCGGTCGCGGCCGGGATCAGCTTGCCGATGATGACGTTCTCCTTGAGCCCGAGCAGCTGGTCGACCTTCCCCTCGATCGCGGCGTCGGTCAGCACCTTGGTCGTCTCCTGGAACGAGGCGGCGGAGAGGAAGGACTCGGTCGCGAGCGACGCCTTGGTGATCCCGAGGATCAGCGGCTCGAACGTCGCCTGCTCTCCCTTGTCCTTCTTGACGCGGGTGTTCTCCCGCTCCAGAACGACCTTGTCGACGAGCTGACCGGGCAGGAGCTCGGTGTCGCCGGGCGTCTCCACCCGCACCTTCTTCAGCATCTGACGGACGATCAGCTCGATGTGCTTGTCGTGGATTTCGACGCCCTGCGACTTGTAGACACGCTGGACCTCGGACACGAGGTACAGCTCGGTCGCCGTCGAGCCCTTGAGCCGAAGGAGATCAGCAGGAGTCAGCGAGCCCTCGTGCAGCGCATCCCCGGGCTCGATCTCCTGTCCGTTCGTGACGAGCAGCCGCGTCCGGCGCGGGAGCTGGTACGTGACAGGCTCCTCCGCGTCGGGCGTGTAGATCAGCACCTTTGGCCCACGCTCCGTCTGCTCGATCTCGACCTTGCCGCCCACCTCGGCGAGCTTGGCGGCACCCTTCGGGCTCCGCGCCTCGAAGATCTCGACGACACGCGGCAGGCCGTGCGTGATGTCGGCGCCGGCGACGCCGCCGGTATGGAACGTCCGCATCGTGAGCTGCGTGCCGGGCTCACCGATCGACTGGGCAGCGATGATCCCGACCGCGTCGCCGATCTCCGCGATGCCGCCGGTAGCGAGGAAGAGCCCGTAGCAGGTCCGGCAAACACCGAACTCGCTCCGGCACTTCAGCACCGACCGAACCGCGAGCCTCGTCTCCGCGGCGGCGTCCTCGAGGCCCTCGACGATCTCCTCGAGCAGAGGCATCGTCACGAGCGCACCCTTCTCGACGAGCACGGTCTTCCCAGGCTTGCCGGACGCGAGCGGCTTGTGCAGGTCCTCGGCGACGACCCGTCCGAGGAGTCCCTTGTTGAGCCCGCCCTCGGCGAAGAGCGGCAGCTCGATCCACTCCTTCGTCTTGCAGTCCTCGTCGCGGATGATCACGTCCTGCGCGACGTCGACGAGACGCCGGGTCAGGTAGCCCGAGTCCGCCGTCCGCAGGGCGGTGTCGGCGAGACCCTTGCGAGCACCGTGGGTCGAGATGAAGTACTCGAGGACCGACAGACCCTCCATGAAGTTGGCCTGAATCGGCCGCTCGATGATCTCACCCTTCGGGTTCGCCATCAGACCGCGCATGCCGGCGAGCTGGCGAATCTGCTTGAACGAGCCGCGGGCACCCGAGTTGGCCATCATGTAGATCGGGTTCAGCTTGTGGAGGTTCGCCTCCATCGCGTCCGCCACGGCATCCGTCGCCTCGGACCAGATCTCGACGATCGACTCGCGCCGCTCCTCCTCGGTGATCAGGCCGCGCTCGTACTGCTGCTCGACCCTTCCTACCCGCTGCTCGTACTCCGCGAGGATGTCCTGCTTCTCGGGCGGGATGACGATGTCGTTCTTGGAGATCGTGATCCCTGCGTCGGTCGCGTAGCGGAACCCGAGCGTCTTGATCCGGTCGAGCACCGTGCCGATCATGTGCGCCCCGTAACGCTCGGCGAGCTCCGTGATGAAGTCGTCCATCTCCCGCTTCGAGAGCGTCCTGTTGACGTACGGGACCTCCATGGCGACGTCGCCCTCCTCGCCGGCCGCCTCCTGGATGGCCCGCTCGACCTGCGCGTTGAAGATCACGCGCCCCGGCGTGGTGAGGATCACCTCGCCGTTTCGGCGGTACTCGACCGGCTCTTGGAGCCCAACCTGCTCCGACTCGACCGCGAGCTCGACCTCGTCCTCGCTCTGGAACCGCTTCGGACGCGGATCGAGCGCCTGGACGTCGACCCGGCTCAGGTCGTCCTCGGAGAAGGTCAGGAAGTAGCCGCCCAGGACCATGTCCTGCGTCGGCGTCGCGAGCGGCCGTCCGCTCGACGGCGAGAGGACGTTGTTCGACGAAAGCATCAGGATGCGCGCCTCCGCCTGCGCCTCGGCCGACAGCGGCAGATGGACCGCCATCTGGTCGCCGTCGAAGTCGGCATTGAACGCGTGGCAGACGAGCGGGTGCACCTGAATCGCCTTGCCCTCGACGAGCACAGGCTCGAACGCCTGGATGCCGAGGCGGTGGAGCGTCGGCGCACGGTTCAGGAGCACCGGATGCTCCGCGATGACCTCCTCGAGGACGTCCCACACCTCCGGAACCATCGAGTCGACGTACTTCTACGCCGCCTTGATGTTCTGGACGGCCTTGCGCTCGACCAGCCGGCTCATGATGAACGGCTTGAAGAGCTCGAGGGCCATCAGCTTCGGCAGCCCGCACTGGTACAGCTTCAGGTTCGGTCCGGCGACGATCACCGACCGGCCCGAGTAGTCGACGCGCTTCCCGAGCAGGTTCTGGCGGAAGCGGCCCTGCTTGCCCTTGAGCATGTCCGAGAGCGACTTCAGGGGCCGGTTGCCCGGGCCGGTGACGGCACGGCCACGCCGCCCGTTGTCGAACAGCGCATCGACGGCCTCCTGGAGCATCCGCTTCTCGTTGTTGACGATGATCTCCGGCGCCCCGAGATCGAGTAGTCGCTTCAGCCGGTTGTTCCGGTTGATCACGCGCCGGTAGAGGTCGTTGAGATCGCTCGTGGCGAAGCGGCCGCCGTCGAGCTGCACCATCGGGCGCAGCTCCGGCGGGATCACCGGGATCGCCTCGAGGATCATCCACTCGGGCTTGTTCTCCGACTTGACGAACGCGGAGACGACCTTCAGACGCTTGATCGCGCGCTGCTGCTTCTGGCCCTTGGACGTCTTGATGATCTCCCGAAGCGAGGCCGACTCGCTCTCGAGATCGAGGTCGCGGAGCAGGTCTCGGATCGCCTCGGCGCCCATGCCGCCCGTGAAGTACTCGCCGAAGCCGTACGGCGAACCGAAGCGGTCCTTGAGCTCACGGAAGATCTGCTCGTCGTTGATGATGAGCTTCGGCTCGAGGCTCTTGAAGGTCTCCCACGTCTCGGCGAGGCGACGCTTCGCGTCGTCGGCGGCATCGCGAGCATCCTGGCGGCGGGATTCGATGTCGAGGTACATCTCCCGCACCTTCAGCGCCCACTGGACGAGCGCATCCAGGTCCTCCTTCTGGATCTTCCCGTCCGTGCGCAAGCACAGGTCATTGGCCTTCTCGCGGATCGCGTCGGGCGAGTCGAGCTCCGGCAGCGCCTCCAGCAGGTCCTTGAGCAGGCCGTTCCCCAGCTCGCGAGCCTTCTCCATGTTCTTCTGGTCGACGCTCGCGACGAGCTCCGCGTCCTCGCCGTCCAGCGCCTCGCCTGCGAGCAGGCCGTCGATCATCTTGTTGATGTGCTTCGTGATCGCACCCTTCTTGGAGCCGGTCGCCTTCGCCGCCTGCTTGAAGAGCGGCCGCAGCGCCTCCTCGATCTGGATGGCGGCCGTCGCGACCTGCTCCAGCTCGCGCGCGCTCAAACGGCGGTCGTCGCGGATCGCCGAGTTGCGGACGAGCTCGCGGATCTTCTTGGAGTCTTCCGTGGTGATGTCCTTCGCCACCTCGAGGAAGAGTCCACCGACCAGCTCTCTCGCCTCCTCGAGCGTCGGCAGGGCCTGCTCTTCGGCCCAGTTCGAGAGCCCGCGGGCCCAGAACTCGTCGTCCTCGTCGAAGTTCCGCTCCCTGCCCTTGGTGAAGTACTCGCGCCGCCGCTTCAGGCGGTCCTCGAGCGCGGCCAGCGCCTCCTCACGGTCGACGTCGATGCGCTCGTACTCCGCGGTCACCTTGTCCTCGAGGTCGTTCAGGTCCTTCTTCCGCGCCTCGGTGTCGACCGACGTCACGATCGAGGCGGCGAAGTAGAGGACCTTCTCGAGCTCGCGCGGAGCGATGTCGAGTAGGTAGCCGATCCGGCTCGGGACACCCTTGAAGAACCAAATGTGCGAGACCGGCGCCGCGAGGTCGATATGGCCCATGCGCTCGCGCCGCACCTTCTGGCGGGTCACCTCGACACCGCAGCGCTCGCAGATGATCCCCTTGTAGCGGACGCGCTTGTACTTGCCGCAGTAGCACTCCCAGTCCTTCGTGGGACCGAAGATGCGCTCGCAGAAGAGGCCGTCGCGCTCGGGCTTAAGCGTGCGGTAGTTGATCGTCTCCGGCTTCGTCACCTCGCCGGAGGACCAGTCGCGGATCTGCTTGCTCGAGGCGAGCCCGATCCGGATGGCGTCGAAATCGTTGATGTCGATCAAATTCGTGTCACTCCAGTCTTTCTTCGGTTAAATCGCGTCATCCTCGGGGCCGTAGGCCTTCCTCTATTCCTCTAGTTCCAGTTCCTCCGCGAGGGGCCCGGCCTGTTCTTCGGCCTCTTCCTCGGCAGCTTCCTCAGGTGCCAGCTCGGGGTCGGGGACGTCGGCGAGCTGTTCGTCGGCCGGCAGGCCGAGCTCCCCGTCCTGGTCGACCCGCTCCTGACCCTCCTCGAGCTCCTCCGCCGTCGGCTCGCGCGCCGCCGCCCGCAGCGACCCCGGCGTCAGGTCGATGCCTAGCTCCTCGGCGGCCCGGAGCAGCTCGTCCTCCTCCTCGCGCACCTCGACCTCGGCGCCCTCCTCCGAGAGGACGTCCACGTCGAGCGCGAGCGACTGCATCTCCTTCAGCAGCACCTTGAAGGACTCGGGGATCGACGGCTCGGCGATGTTCTCGCCCTTGACGATCGCCTCGTAGGCCTTGACCCGCCCGACGGTGTCGTCGGACTTGATCGTCAGCATCTCCTGCAGCGTGTACGCCGCGCCGTAGGCCTCGAGCGCCCAAACCTCCATCTCACCGAAGCGCTGGCCGCCGAACTGGGCCTTGCCGCCGAGCGGCTGCTGTGTAACGAGCGAGTAGGGGCCGGTGCTCCGCGCGTGGATCTTGTCGTCCACGAGGTGGAGCAGCTTCAGGATGTACATGTAGCCGACGGTGACCTTGTTGTCGTACGGCTGGCCGGTCTTGCCGTTGAAGAGCCGCACCTTGCCCGAGGCTTGGCGGCCCTCAGGCCGCTTCTCGTCGACGACGAACTTGATCGGCGAGTCCGGGTTCTGCTTCGTCCACTCGACGAGCGCCTGGTCGACGTCCTTGGGCGATGCACCGTCGAACACGGCCGTCGCGACCGGCGTCGGGCCATTCTGGTCGCCGTCCTCGGCGAAGACGCCGTGGTGCGCGGCCCACCCGAGGTGGGTCTCGAGGATCTGGCCGATGTTCATTCGGCTCGGCACGCCGAGCGGGTTGAGGACGACGTCGACGGGAGTGCCGTCCTCGAGGAACGGCAGGTCCTCCTCGGGGACGATCTTCGCGATCACGCCCTTGTTCCCGTGGCGGCCGGCGAGCTTGTCGCCCTCCGCGATCTTGCGCTTCTTCGCGACGTAGACGCGGACCAGCTCGTTGACGCCCGGTGAGAGGTCGTCGCCGGCGTCGCGTGAGAACGTCTTCACGTCGATGACCTTGCCGCCCTCGCCGTGCGGGACCTTCAGCGAGGTGTCGCGAACCTCGCGCGCCTTCTCCTTGAAGATTGCGCGGATCAGCTTCTCCTCCGCGGTCAGCTCGGTCTCGCCCTTCGGCGTCACCTTGCCGACGAGCAGGTCGCCGGAGCCGACCTCGGCGCCGATCCGGACGATCCCGCGCTCGTCGAGGTCCTTCAGGGACTCCTCGGAGCGGTTGGGGATGTCGCGCGTGATCTCCTCGTCGCCGAGCTTCGTCGAGCGGGCGTCGATCTCGTACTCGTGGATGTGGATCGAGGAGAGGACGTCCTCCTTGACGAGCCGCTCGGAGATGACGATGGCGTCCTCGAAGTTGTAGCCCTCGAACGGCATGAAGGCCACGAGCAGGTTCTTGCCGAGGGCCAGCTCGCCCTGGGAGGTCGAGCTGCCGTCTGCAAGCACCTCGCCCGCCTTCACTCTGTCGCCGAGACGGACGATCGGCTGCTGATGGATCAGCGTCCCCTGGTTGGAGCGCATGAACTTCGTCAGGTCGTACGTGTCGTTGCCGTCCCTCGTCTCGACGACGATCTTCTCCGCGTCGACGTCGATGACCGTGCCCGCGTTCTCCGCGAGCACGACGTCACCGGTGTCGACCGCGGCGCGATACTCGAGCCCGGTTCCGACGAGCGGCGGCTCAGTGATCATCAGCGGCACCGCCTGGCGCTGCATGTTCGCGCCCATGAGCGCGCGGTTCGCGTCGTTGTGCTCAAGGAATGGGATCAGGGCGGTGCCGACAGAGACGATCTGCGCCGGAGAGACGTCCATGAACTCGATCTCCTTCGGCGCCGCCATCACGGCCTCGCCCTCCTTCGACCGGCAGAGCACTTGGTCGTGGAGGAACTTCCCGGTCTTTTCGTCAACAGGCTCGGAGGCCTGGGCGATGGTGTACTGCGCCTCTTCGGCAGCGTCGAGATAGACGATCTCGTCCGTGACCTTGCCGTTCACGACCTTGCGGTACGGCGTCTGGATGAACCCGAACTCGGAGACGGTCGCGTACGAGGCGAGGGAGCCCATCAGGCCGATGTTCGGGCCTTCCGGGGTCTCGATCGGGCACATCCGGCCGTAGTGGGTCGGATGCACGTCGCGCACCTCGATTGGAGCACGCTCGCGCGTCAGGCCTCCGGCGCCGAGCGCGGAGAGCCGCCGCCGGTGTGTGAGCCCGGCGAGCGAGTTGGTCTGGTCCATGAACTGGGAGAGCTGCGAGGAGCCGAAGAACTCCTTCAGCGCCGCGACGACGGGCCGGATGTTGATGATGGTCTGCGGCGTGATCGTGTCGACGTCCTCCGTCGTCATCCGCTCGCGAACGACTCGCTCCATGCGGTAGAGCCCGACCCGGAACGCCTCCTGGATCAGCTCACCGACGGTCCGCAGGCGCCGGTTGCCGAAGTCCTCGTACTCGTCGAGTTCGCCTCGCAGCGGCTCGCGCGAGAGCGACATTGCGTCGGCGGCGTAATCCCGCGAGTCCTCGGGAAGCCCGAGCTTCGTCGGTAGGTCGACGAGGCGCTTGACGAGCGCGAGGATGTCCTGCGTCGTAAGGACGCGGACGTCGTCCGGGACGTCGACCTCGAGCCGCTGGTTGAGCTTGTAGCGGCCGACCTTCGTGAGGTCGTAGCGCTTGGGGTCGAAGAACAGCGAGTTCAGCAGGTTGCGGGCGTTCTCCACCGTCGGAGGCTCGCCCGGCCGCTGCTTCTTGAAGACCTCGATCAGCGCCTGCTCCTCGGTGAGCGCAGTGTCCTTCTCGAGGGTCAGCTGAATGTAGATCGAGTTGTCGAACAGCTGGAGCAGCGCCTCGTTCGAGCTCGTGTCGAGCTTGAAGCCCGTCGAGGGGTCCTCCTCCGGCAGTGCGCGGAGCAGCGTCGTGATCGGCAGCTTGCGCTTCCGGTCGATGCGAGCGTAGACGATGCCCTTCTTGTCGATCTCGAGCTCGAGCCACGAGCCCCGCGAGGGCATTAGGTTGGCCGTGAAGACCTGCTTCGTGGCGTCCTTGGGCTCCATCAGGTAGGCGCCCGGCGAGCGGACGAGCTGCGTCACGATCACGCGCTCGGTGCCGTTGATGATGAACGTGCCGAACTCGGTCATCATCGGGAAGTCGCCCATGAAGACCCGCTGCTCACGGATCTCGCCGGTCTCCTTGTTCACGAAGCGGACGGTCATCGAGAGCGGGACCTGGTACGTCAGGTCCTTCTCGCGGCATTCCTTGATGGAGACGGGAGGATCGCCGAACTCGTACCGGTCGAACTCGACCGCGAGGGTTCCGGTGTAATCCTCGATCGGGGAGATGTCCTCGATCGTCTCGCGAAGGCCATCCTGCATGAACCAGGCGAAGGACGCCTTCTGGATGTCGATCAGGTTGGGAAGGTCGAGGACGTGCTTGAGGCGGGAAAAGCTTTTGCGCGCAGGGCGCGCGGCGACCTTGTTGGCCAAGAAAAGAGACCTCCCTCTAGGCAGGGTCTAACGACAAAAAAACGGCGACTAGCTGAGGTACGGCGGCGCGACCGATAAGAGTAGCACTAATGGCGGTTCTTCCGCAACGGTAACCACGCGGAAAACCGCTCGACGGCGAGCGTCCCGGTGTAGTCCTCGATCGGCGAGATGTCGTCGATCGTCTCTCGAAGGCCCTCCTCCATAAACCACCGGAAGGAGGCCTTCTGGATGTCGATCAGGTTGGGGAGGTCGAGAACATGCTTCAGGCG
>DASZCE010000293.1:0-3762 GCA_035943455.1 Gaiellaceae bacterium
GAGCAGCCGAAGATGCCGATTCGGCGCTCGAGGATCCACTCGCTCGACCTCCTCGCCTATGAAGACGGCGTCGCCACGCTCGACGTGCTCGTGGGCTCGGGCACCTACGTTCGCTCGATCGCGGCCGAGCTCGGCGGGCACTGCCGCACCTTGCGCCGGACCGCAGTAGGGCCGTTTCGGGTCGAGGATGCCGATCCGACGAGGATCATCCCGGCGGAGGAGGCGCTGGCGGCGCTGTGAGCGTGCGCGAGCAGCGGTCGGTCGCCATCGGCACGTTCGACGGCGTGCACTTAGGTCATCGCCGTGTAATCGAGGCGGCGCAGGCCGCGGGTCTGCCGACCACGGTCCTCACGTTCGATCCGCATCCCCGCGTCGCGCTCGGCAATCAGGTCGAGCTCTTGACCACGCTCGGCCGCCGGCTGGAGCTCCTTCGCGGCCTGGGCGTCGACACGATCGTGGTCCCGTTCACGTCCGATCTCGCGCTCGCAACCCCGGAGGAGTTCGCCGAGTCGGTGCTGCGGCCCCTCGGGGCGACGGTCATCGCCGCCGGCGAGAACTTCCGCTTCGGCAGGGGCCGCAGCGGTGATCTCGACACGCTTGCGGCGCTGGGCTTCGACGTGCGGCGCGTGCCGCTGGTCGAAGGCATCTCGTCGACTCGCATCCGGCAGCTGCTCCACGCCGGCGAGATCGAGGCCGCCGCCCGGCTGCTCGGCCGGCCTCCCGAGGTCGAGGGGACGGTCGTTGCCGGAGACGCCCGCGGCGGAACACTCGGCTACCCGACCGCCAACCTGGCCGTTCCCAGCGACCTCATCGTCCCTGCCTACGGGATCTATGCCGGAGAGGCCAACGGCCACCGGGCGGCGATCTCGATCGGCGTCAACCCGCACTACGGCGGCGAAGAGCGACGGGTCGAGGCGTTCCTGCTCGATTTCGACGGCGATCTCTACGGGCAGCGGCTCCTCGTCGAGCTGTGGCAACGGCTCCGGGAGGAGCGCGCGTTCGCATCCGAGGGCGAGCTGATCGAGCAGATCGGGCGTGACGTCGAAGCCGCGCGGGCCGCCGAGCGCCCTTCCTGAGCGCAAGTTTTCGCCGCCGGCGGGCTCTCGTCGGGTATGGGAGTCGACAACAGCGGCGAGCCGGTCATACGGATTCAGTGGGTTCGCTGCCTCGGCTGTGGGAGCGTGTATGTGAAGCCGAAGGCCGGCGGGACGATCTCGACGAACCCCGGCTGCCCGCACTGCGGCTACCTCGGGTGGGCGAAGGAGCCGTCGGCCGTTAGGCGAACTCCCGTGCATCGCCGCTCCGTCGCGGGTCGCCCGCAGCGCCGAACCGGCTGACGAGGCTGACGCCGCCGAAGAAGTGATGACGCGCCGGCCAGACACGAACGGAGAAACCAGCTCCCTCGAGCGCCTCTTGGACTTCCTCCGGGAAACCCGGCTCGAGATGAACGAGTTCGCCGATCGGGTGGAGGCGGGGGCGGTCCACGGCATCGCCGGGGCTCAGGCCGTCGTCCAGCATGCCGCTCACGACCTGGACGAGCGCGCCCCGGAGGCGGGTGCCGCCGGCGGCACCGATCGCAATCAGTAGGCCTTCCGCGTCCACGCCGATCGTCGGGGACATCATGCTCGCCATCCGCTCGCCCGGGACGAGTTCCCCGACGACCAGATCGGTCTCGCCGAGCATGCTGTTCAGGTGGAGGTCGAGGCCCGGCAGCCAGTCGCCGGACCCGAGGCCGAGGCTGGTCGTCAGGACCACGGCGTTCCCGTCGCGATCGACGACCGATAGGTTCGTCGTGTCGCCGTTCGAGCCGTGTCCGCGAAGGACGAGCGCGGTGTTAACGGAACCAGGTTCTGTTAAGAGCCCAAAGATCGGGAGCGGGCTGTTCAAGGCGTTTCGGCTGAAGAGGGTGACTCCTCGGTACTCGGCCTGAACAGGCGCCTCCCAACGAGGCTCGTACGTGCGCAGGTCCTCCTCGGTCACGAGGCCGCCGCGCTCCTCCATCAGGTCGAGCAGCGCACGCTCGATCGAGGGGCTGCGGCCGCCTTCCGCTGCGACCAGCTCGAGCGCGCGTACAAGCCCTGGCTGTTCCAGCCGCTCGCCCGTCCGGAGCAGCCGTCCACGCGGCGAATAGATCTGCTCGCCCTCCCGCATCGTCATCACCGGCGCCAGCATCTCGAGGCAGGCTGCGTGCGCCGGCGGCATCTCGACGCCGCCCCGGGCCAGCCGCAGCGCCGGCTCGACGAGCCGGGCCCACCGGAGGCGCCCGTGGGCGCGCCACAGCTCGTCGAGGCCGGCGAGAACCCCGGGAACGCCGCACGAGCCGATACCGACGGCGTAGTGGACGAGCTCGGCGCCGAACGGCACCGCGAGCCGCTCGAGCTCGGCCTCCCGCTGCTCCGCGCCGAGCCCCGGCACGGCGACGAAAAAGTCGAGCATCCGCACCTCACCGTCCCAGAAGACGGCGGCGTGACCCCCGCCGAGCAGTCCCGTCATGACCGTTTCGGCCACGCAGGAGGCGAGCGAGGCAGCGACGGCCGCGTCCGCAGCGTTGCCTCCTGTCTCGAGAATCTCGATGCCGGCGTCGACGGTCGCCGGATGCCCGGCAGCGACGGCAGCTCGCATGCCTTGCTACCCTAGTCTCCGCCCGCAGACCCGGCTGCTCATGCCGCTTCCGCATGTGCGGCGGGGACTGCGGATTTGTGTAAAGGAGGATCGTTGACCCTCAGCAAGGAAGCAAAACAGGAGATCATCGGCAAGCACGGGGCCTCGGTCGCCGACACGGGTTCCGCCCAGGTGCAGATCGCGCTGCTCACCGCGCGCATCAACGAGCTCACCGGGCACCTTCGCACCCATGCGAAGGATCACTACTCCCGTCGTGGCCTGCTGAAGCTCGTCGGCCGCCGGCGACGGCTCCTGAACTATCTGCAGCGTAAGGATCTCGAGGGTTACCGGGCGTTGATCAAGGAGCTGGGCCTCCGGAGATAGCCCAGATGTAGGCGGAGGGTGGAAGTTTGAGCGAGCGCTTGCGTCGGGGCGCTGACTCAAACCTCCACCTTCCACGAACAGTGGAGGAATAATGAGCATCGCAGTCGCAGGTCCCACGTCGGTCTCCGTCGAGATCGGTGGGCAAGACATCACCTTTGAGTCCGGCAAGCTCGCGAAGCAGGCCGACGGCGCCGTCATCGTCCGTTCCGGCGAGACGATGGTCCTCGCGACCGCGCAGGGCCGCGCCGAGGCGCGTGAGGGCGCGGACTTCTTTCCGCTGACCGTCGACGTCGAGGAGCGCATGTACGCCGCCGGCAAGATCCCGGGTGGCTTCTTCAAGCGTGAGGGCCGGCCCACCGAGCGGGCGATCCTGACCGCGCGGATGATCGACCGCCCGATCCGGCCGCTGTGGCCGAAGGGCTTCCGCAACGAGGTCCAGGTGATCTGCACCGTCCTCTCCGCGGACATGGTCGTCCCGCACGACATCCTGTGCATCAACGGCGCATCGGCCGCGCTGATGATCTCGCCGCTGCCCTTCGTCGGCCCAGTCGGCGCCGTCCGCATCGGACAGATCGACGGCGAGCTCGTCGTGAACCCGACGCTCCAGGAGAGCGAGGAGCAGAGCACGCTCGATCTGATCGTCGTCGGCACGAAGGAAGGGCTGACGATGGTCGAGGCGGGCGCCGACGAGATCCCCGAGGACAGGATCCTGGAGGCGCTCGAGCTCGCGCACAGCGAGATCACCAAAATTTGCGAGGCGCAGGAGGACCTCCGGCG
>DASZCE010000294.1:0-1629 GCA_035943455.1 Gaiellaceae bacterium
ATGGTCTCGAACCACGTCATGGACCTGATCGAGCGCTACGGCTGGGAATCGGAGATTCCCGAGGCGCTCACGGACTACGTCAAGGCGCGGAAGTTCTACGACTACAAGGACCACAGCCGAGTCGGCGCCGCTCACGGTGAATTCGTCACCGACGAGATCTGCGACCGGTTCTGCGTCCTGGGGACCGCCGAGCAAGCGGCGGAGAAGCTGCGTGAGCTGGAGGCGGTCGGCGTCGACCAGTTCAACATCTATCTCATGACCCACAACCAGCAGGAGACGCTCGCCGCGTACGGAGAGGAGATCATCCCGCAGTTCTCGCGCGTCGCCGCGTAGGCGGACCCCTGACCCCGATCTCAGCGTTCTCTTAGCTTCCTTCCGCACAATTGAGGCATGAAGATCCTCGTCGTCGACGACGAACGGGCGGTGCGCGATTCGCTGCGCCGGGCGCTCGAGCTGCAGGGGTACGAGGTGGAGCTCGCGAGCGACGGCGCCGAGGCGCTTGCCCGCCTGAACGGAAACGGTCATCCCGACGCGGTCGTGCTCGACATCCTCATGCCCGGGATCGACGGGCTCGAGGTGTGCCGGCGGATCCGCCGCGCGGGGAACGCCGTCCCCGTGCTGATGCTGACGGCGCGCGACGCCGTGGGCGACCGGGTGGAGGGGCTCGACGCCGGCGCGGACGACTACCTGGTCAAGCCGTTCGCGCTCGAGGAACTGCTCGCGCGCGTGCGCGCGCTGCTTCGCCGCGGCTCGGCGTCGGTCGACGGCGTCCTACGCTTCGCCGACCTCGAGCTGGATCCGCAGGCGCGTGAGGTGCGACGCGGCGATGACCGCATCGAACTGACGCGGACTGAGTTCAACCTGCTCGAGCTCTTCGTACTCAACCCCCGTCAGGTGCTGACCCGCTCGATCATCTTCGAGCGCGTCTGGGGCTACGACTTCGGCTTCGCGTCGAACTCGCTCGACGTCTACATCGGCTACCTGCGCCGCAAGACGGAGGCCGGCGGCAAACCGCGGTTGATCCACACGGTCCGCGGCGTCGGCTACGCGCTCCGGGAGTCATGACCTTTCGCGCCAGGCTGACCCTCGTCGCCGCGACGGCGGTCGCGCTCGCCGTCGTGCTTTCGTCGGTCGTCGTCTACGTCGTGGTGCGTGACCAGCTGCGCTCGCAGGTGGACAGTGCTCTGCGCGACCGGGCGGGCGAGATTCAGATTCGGCTCGGCCGCCTCTTCCTGCCGGATCCCGGGCCGATCCCCGGTGGACCCGTCGGCTACGTCCAGGCCGTCGGCGCGGACGGCACGATCCTCCGCCCTGCCGGCGCGGACATCCCGATCCCGGTCGACGAGCATGTCCGTGAGGTCGCCGCGGGGAACGCCGGCGAGTTCTTCGCCGACGAGACGATTCGAGGAGTCCGTGTCCGCGTGCTCACGTTTCCGACCCGGCCGGGCTGGGCGCTTCAGGTGCTCCGGCCGCTGGACGAGGTCGAAAGCACGCTTGAGCGGCTGCGCACCTTCCTGATCGTGATCTCGCTCGGCGGGATCTGGCTCGCCGTCGCCCTCGGTCTCGCCGTTTCGCGCGCCGCCATCGCCCCGGTTGCACGCCTGACCCGGGCGACGGAGCGGGTGACGG
>DASZCE010000295.1:0-2119 GCA_035943455.1 Gaiellaceae bacterium
CTCGACGTCCTCGTCGACATGCTCCGCAACTCGAAGTTCGAGCCCGAGGAGATCGACCGCGAGAAGGGCGTGATCGTCGAGGAGATGAACATGTACTTCGACACGCCGCGCGACTACATCTCCGGCGTCTACCACCAGCTCCTCTACGACGACACGCCGCTCGGGTGGGACATCATCGGGCGCAAGGAGACGGTCCGCGCCGCGACGCGCGATACCTTCCTCGACTACATCGAGAAGTGGTACCGCGCACCGCGCATGGTCGTCGGCATCGCCGGCAACTTCCCGGACGGCGTTCGTGACGAGCTCGAGGAGCTGCTGAGCAACGTCGAGGGTGGGAATCCAGGCGGTCCTGCGCCGATCGGGCCCGCCGTCGACGGGTCAGCGCCCGCTGTGAAGGTGCACTCGAAGGAATCGGATCAGGCGCACATCTGCCTGGGCGTCCCGAGCTACCCGCTCGACCACCCCGACCGCTACGCGCTGCAGATCGTCGGAACCGTGCTCGGCACGGGAATGTCCTCGCGCCTCTTCACGGAGGTCCGTGAACGTCGCGGGCTCGCCTACTACGTCTTCGCCACGAACCACTCCTACACCGACACGGGCAGCCTCTACGCGCAGGCCGGCGTCGACATCAACCGCATCGACGACGCGGTCGAGACGATCGCGCGAGAGCTGCGAAAGATCGCCAATGATCCCGTGCCCGCCGACGAGCTCGAGAAGGCGAAGAACGTCTCGAAGGGCCGCTTTGTGCTCCAGACCGAGAGTCCCCACGGAATGATCATGTTCGGCCTGCGGCGTGAAGTGCTCGAGGGCCGGGCGCCGGAGCCGCAGGAAGTGTTGGACGGGATCGACGCGGTGACGGCGGACGACGTGCAGCGGGTCGCGGCCGACGTGATCGGCGACAAGGGTCTGAATCTGGCATTGATCGGCCCCTTCGACGACGCCCAGCGCTTCGAGAATGCCCTAGCGGCCTAGCGCCGACGTCGCCGACAACCTGCGCTTGGCGAGCACAGCGAGTGCGGCCATGACCAGCGAGGCGCAGACGACGATGGGGAACCAGCTCGGCGTGCCGGCGTCGTGTCTCACGGCGGCCGAGGCGCGGCGCACCCCCGGCAGCGGATCGTTTGCGATCGGGAAGATCGCATCGGCACGTCGAGTGCCGTTCACGCCGCTCTGCCAGGCGACGAGGCCGAATTCGATGTCGCCGATTCCGCCCTCGGGGACGGCCACGGTCGCTCGGTAGCTCCCGCGGTCGCCGGTCGCAAATCCCGTTTCCGGCTGTGCACCGGAGGCGCTCACCAGTCGCGCGAAGACGCCGCCGGCGCCGAACGGTCGCCGCCTTCCCTCCTCGTCGACGTAGGCCAGCGTCCACGTGATGTCGAGTCGGGTGCCGGCGGGCGCGTCGAGCGGAACCCGGCTCGTGAGCGTCGCCCTGACCCCGTCTTTGCCGAATGCCGGAAGCACGGCGACCAGCCCGGCAGCGGCGATACCGGCGAGCGCAAGCACGAACCGTCGCGATCTCACGCTGTAGCTACACCGCCCGCGCTGCCGGGGTTCGCGGGTTACGGCCGCAAGGACTGGGGAGCTGCCGGGGCTACTCCTCGGCCGTCGCGCCCGCGGTGCCGCGCTCCCGGATCTCCTCGACGACCGCCGGGTCGGCGAGCGTGGTCGTGTCTCCTAGCGGGCGGTTCTCCGCGACGTCCCGCAGGAGCCGGCGCATGATCTTGCCGCTGCGCGTCTTCGGCAGCTCCGGCGTGAAGACGATGTTCGCGGGCTTGGCGATCGCGCCGATCTTCTTGCCGACATGGTCGCGAAGCTCGGCGAGTCGCGCCTCCGAACCCTCCTCCCCGCCCTTGAGCGTCACGAACGCGACGATTGCCTGGCCCGTCTGAGAGTCCATCCGGCCACAGACGGCGGCCTCGGCCACCGCAGAATGGTCCACGAGCGCGCTCTCGACCTCGATCGTCGAGATGCGGTGGCCCGAGACGTTCATGACGTCGTCTACGCGGCCGAGGAGCCAGAAGTCGCCGTCCTCGTCGATCCGCGCGCCGTCGCCTGCGAAGTAGGCGCCTGGGTACCGCGCCCAGTACGTCTCGACGAAGCGGTCGTGATCCTTGTGGAT
>DASZCE010000296.1:0-4268 GCA_035943455.1 Gaiellaceae bacterium
CGCGACGTCACGGACGATGGCGACGGGCCTCGTGCCGGCGCCGCGAAGCGCGCGGATCATGCCGCGCGCGCCGGGCCGCGCGAGGAAGGCGCCGCCGCGCACCTGGTATGGAATCCCGGCTTCGGAGAGAGCCTCCTCGAACGGCTCGGAGCGTGAGTTGATCCGATAGAGGACGGCGATCTCCTCGCAGGGGACGCCTTCACGGTGGCAGGCGGCGATCTCGGCGACGATGCGGGCGACCTCCGCCTCGGGGGTCTCGCATGCCCGAAGCACCGGCTGCTCGCCCGAGGGGCGCGTCGCTTGCAGCACCTTCTCGGCGCCCCCGAGCTTGGGGACGAGCCGGTTGGCGAGCTCCAGGATCTCGGGCGTCGAGCGGTAGTTCTCCTCTAGCCGAAAGACGTGGCCCTGCATGCGCAACAGATGCTCCGGCGTTGCGCCGGTGAAGGAGTAGATCGCCTGGTAGTCGTCGCCGACGACACAGAGCTCGTCTCGTCCGCCGAGCCACTGCTCGAGGAGCGACTGCTGCAGGAGATTGACGTCCTGGTACTCGTCGACCGTGAAGGCGCGGTAGCGGTCGCGGAAGGTCGTCGCCGCCTGCCCGTTCTCGTCGTAGAGGCGGATCGCGAGCTCGAGCAGATCCTCGAAGTCGATGCGGCGTTGGCGCTCCTTCTGCGCTTCGTAGCGGCGGAAGACGCTGACCATCAGGTCGGGGGCGATCGGCGGCTCGTGTCCGCCGAGCGAGGCCAGATACGTCTCCGGCGTCAGACGGCGGTTCTTCGCCCACTCAATCTCGCTCGCGAGGTCGCCGAGCGGCCGGAACTTGAACGGCGGCGGCAGCGAGCGCCGGATCGGCTGCAGCAGGAGCGCCTTCGAGGGCAGCACCTGGCCGAGCCCGTCGCCGACGAAGTAGCGGAGCTGGGCGAGCGCCGCCGAGTGAAACGTCCGCGCCTGGACGCCGCGGACACCGAGCCGCTCCAGGCGCGCCCGCATCTCGCCCGCCGCCTTGTCGGTGAAGGTGACGGCGAGGATCTCGGTGGGGCGGAAGGCGCCCGTCAGCACCTGGTTCGCGATGCGACGGGTGATCGTCGTGGTCTTACCGGAGCCGGCGCCTGCGAGGATGCAGACCGGTCCCGTCACCGCCTCGACGGCGGCGCGCTGCTGCGGGTTCAGTCCGGCGAAGACGTCCACGGACGAAGGCTAGGCCCGCCCGCCGGACGGAATCGCAACGGCAGAGAAACGGGCGTTAGGCCGGAGCGGGAAGACCCTCGAGCGCGGCTTGCGCTCGCTGGATCTCTGCCTCGTCGAGCGCGACGTCTTCGAGCTTCCCGCCGAAGTAGCTGTCGTAGGCACCCATGTCGAAGTGGCCGTGGCCGGAGAGGTTGAAGAGGATCGTCCGCTCCTCGCCGGCCTCGTCCGCCGCCCGCGCCGTCTCGAGCGCGCCGTGGATCGCGTGCGCCGCCTCCGGCGCCGGGATGATCCCCTCGTGCCGCGCGAACAGGACGGCCGAGGCGAAGATGTCGTTCTGGAGATACGCCTCGGCGCGGATCAGCCCGTCGAGGACGAGCCGCGAGATCAGCGGCGCGACTCCGTGGTAGCGGAGCCCGCCGGCGTGGATCGGGGCCGGGATGAAGTCGTGGCCGAGCGTGTGCATGGGAACGAGCGGCGTCAGCTTGCTCGTGTCGCCGAAGTCGTATGCGTAGAGGCCGCGCGTCAGCGTGGGGCACGCCGCCGGCTCGCACGCGAGGACGTCGATCTCGCGCCCGGCGATCTTCTCGCGCAGGAACGGGAAGGCGAGCCCGGCGAAGTTGGAGCCGCCGCCGACGCAGCCGATGACGACGTCGGGAAAGACACCCGTCTGGTCCATCTGCGCCAGCGCCTCCTGCCCGATCACCGTCTGGTGGAGCAGCACGTGGTTGAGGACGGATCCGAGCGAGTATGCGGTGTCGGCGCGCGCTGCCGCGTCCTCCACGGCCTCCGAGATCGCGATCCCGAGGCTGCCCGGCGAGTCGGGATACTGCTCGAGCACCGCCCGTCCGGACTGCGTCTCCTCCGATGGGCTCGGGACGATCGTCGCTCCCCAGGCCTCGATCAGCGAGCGCCGGTTCGGCTTCTGCTCGTACGAGATCTTGACCATGTAGACCTTGCACTCGAGCCCGAAGAGCGTGCATGCGAACGCGAGCGCGCTGCCCCACTGCCCCGCGCCGGTCTCGGTCGAGAGGCGCGTCCGCCCCTCCTTGGCGTTGTAGTAGGCCTGCGCGACGGCCGTGTTCGGCTTATGGCTGCCCGGAGGGCTGACGCCCTCGTACTTGTAGAAGATGCGCGAGCGCGTGCCGATCGCCTCCTCGAGCCGGCGTGCGCGGTAGAGCGGCGTCGGGCGCCAGAGGCTGTAGATGTCGAGGATCTCGTCCGGGATCGGGACCTCGGGGTCCTCGCTGACCTCTTGGAGGATCAGCTCCATCGGGAACAGCGGGGCGAGGTCCTCCGGACCGACCGGCTCGCCGGTGCCCGGGTGGAGGACGGGCTGCGGCGGCCGCGGCATGTCGGCGCGGATGTTGTACCAGCGGCGCGGAATCTCCGACTCTGCGAGCAGGAACTTCGTCTGCTCCGTTCTCACCTGCGCCACGCGGCGAGGATACCTCTCTGAGGCGCGGCCGGTCTAGGACCGGCGCGGTGCGGTGGCGGACTGGCGCAGCAGCTCGGCGGCGCGTCGCAGGTGTCGAATGACCCCGTCGGCCAAGCGGTCCATCTCCCTGCGGAGCCTTCTCGATTCCTCGAGATGCTTCCGGATCTCGTCGTTCGATGGCTTGCCGCTCATGGTGCTGTGATTGCGTTTCGAGCTGGTCTACCCGTTCGCTGAGCTTGGCAACCGCCGATTCCAGCTCTTCAACCGACTTGTTGGCCTGCTCTCGGTACTGAACGAAGTCGTCGACAGCAGATCCGATCTCCCGAGCGGGCGTCTCGACCCCTGCTCCGCTCGGCGCCTGCACCTTGCGAAAGGTCTCGCCGCGCCAGGCGAGCGCCAGTGCGACCAGCGGGAGATACAGCAGCCCGACGATCGCCGCGCCGACCTCGCCTCGGTACACCCACACTGAGCCCAGCGCCCAAGAGGGCTCCTTGGCGTCGACCACAAGCGCGGCAACCACGCCGATGGCGACGATTCCTGCCACGAACCAAGCCAGCGGATGCGGTCGGTTGACCATTCAGACAACATAGCGACGACGTCTGACGGCTACCCAGCAACGTCAGGCCGCGATGCCACAATGCCTCGCGCCGTGGCCGCCGAGTTCGTCCACCTCCACGTCCACTCCGAGTACTCGATTCTCGACGGAGCCTGCCGGATTCCGGCCCTGGCAGCGCGCGCCGCGGAGCTCGAGATGCCGGCCGTGGCGCTCACCGACCACGGCTCGCTCGCCGGCGCCGTCCAGCTCTACCAGCACGCCCAGAAAGCCGGCGTCAAGCCTCTGATCGGCTGCGAGGTCTACGTCTGTGACGACGCGTCGAAGCAGGAGAAAGGCTATGCCCACCTGACCCTGCTGGCCGAATCGAATCAGGGCTACGGCAACCTGATCAAGCTCGCGTCGGCCGGCTATCTCCAGGGCTACTACTACAAGCCGCGCGTCGACTGGAACCACCTTGCCCGGCACGCCGAGGGGCTCGTCGCGCTGTCCGGCTGCCTCTCGGGCCGCGTCTGCAAGGCGCTCGAGGAGAACCGGCCAGGGGATGCCGCCTCCGACCTCGACCGGCTGAAGCAGGTCTTCGGGGGCGACAACGTCTACGTCGAGATCCAGAACGCGGGCCTCCCGGAGCAGGCTCGGATCAACCCTCAGCTCGCCCGGCTCGCCCAGCAGGCCGGCCTACCGCTCGTCGCCACGGGTGATGTCCACTATTTGCGCCACGAGGACGCGAAGGCGCACGAGGCGCTCCTCTGCATCCAGTCGGGCGACTCGCTCAAGAACCCGAACCGGTGGCGCTTCGACACCGACCAGTTCTACTTCAAGAGCCCCGCGGAGATGACGGCCGACTTTGCGGACTACCCCGACGCCGTCCGCCGCACGGTCGAGATCGCCGAGCGCCTGAACGTCGAGATCCAGCTCGGCGAGATCCACCTCCCGCGCTACCCGACCCCCGACGATCGCGACGCCTTCGACTACCTCGTCGAGCTCTGCGAGAAAGGCCTGCACAAGCGCTACGGGACGGTGACGCCCGAGCTGCAGGATCGCCTCAAGTTCGAGCTCAAGACGGTCAAGGAGATGGGCTTCGCCGACTAC
>DASZCE010000297.1:0-1966 GCA_035943455.1 Gaiellaceae bacterium
GGTCCAGCGGATCCCCCGCAAGATGACGCCCGGCGTGATCACCCGCCTGAAGGTGCTGGCGAAGCTGGACATCGCCGAACGCCGGAAGCCGCAGGACGGCCGCATCTCCCTCAGCGCTGCCGCGGCCGGCCGCCTGCTCGACATCCGGGTCGCAACCCTGCCCACCGTCGACGGCGAGAAGATCGCCATGCGGCTGCTCGACAAGTCGAAGACGGCGCCCACGCTCGAGGAGCTCGGTCTCGAGGAGACGATGCGCGCGCACCTGCAGGAGATCATCAACAAGCCCGGCGGAGCGCTGCTCGTCACCGGCCCCACCGGCTCCGGAAAGTCGACGACGCTGTACTCGGCGCTGACCGAGATCTCCCGTCCGGAGATCAACATCGTCACGGTCGAGGATCCGGTGGAGTACCGGCTGCCGGGCGTCAGCCAGATCCAGATCAACGTCAAAGCCGGGCTGACTTTCGCGTCGGCGCTGCGTTCGATCCTGCGCGCCGACCCCGACGTCGTGATGGTCGGCGAGATCCGCGACGCCGAGACGGCGAAGATCTCGATCGAATCGGCCCTGACCGGCCACTTCGTCCTCTCGAGCATGCACACCAACGACGCGCCCGGTGCCATCACGCGCCTGAACGAGATGGGCGTCGAGCCGTTCCTGACCGGCTCCGCGGTCTCCGCCGTGCTGGCGCAACGCCTCGCCCGCAAGCTCTGCCCCCAGTGCTGCGAGATGTACAGCCCCTCGGTCGACGAGCTGCTGCGGAACCGAGTCTCGCCCGAGGTCGCGGCCGCATCCGATGGCGCCGCCTTCTACCGCAAGCGCGGCTGCCCGCGCTGTGGGCACACCGGCTACAAGGGCCGGATCGGAATCTTCCAGCTGATGGTGATGAGCGAGGAGCTCGAGTCGCTCGCAGTCGGGCGGGCGAGCCGTGAGGATCTCGAGCGCGAGGCGATTCGCCAAGGCATGCGGACACTGTGGGACGACGGCCTCGCCAAGGTCGCCGCCGGAATCACGTCACTGGAGGAGCTGGGCCGTGTCCTCGTCTGACCACTCTTCGGACATCCCTCGGACGAGGGACGGCGCGCCGAACTGGGCCGCCGATACGGACCCCGTCGGCCCGGTCACCCCTGAGCTCGCGCTCGTGGATCCCGGACTGGCGCCTAGCGGCGAGATCGACAGCGAGGTGACGATGTCTTCAACGCAGTTCGGCGACGGCACGACGTTTAGTGTGGAAACGGCCCACGCCCCCGTGGATCCTCTGACGACCGCACCGCTCCAGCCGCTCTCCCCGTTGGCTCCCGCGCCGCCCGCACCGGACCCGACGTTGCCGGCGACCGTCGAGCCGTCAGGTGCAATGCCGGTATCCGACATGCGTGACGTCCCGCTTGGAACGCTCGTCTTTCGCGCCGGCTTGCTTCCGGAGGAGCGGCTCGAGGAGGCGCTTCAGGAGGGCATGAAGACCGGCAAGCGGCTCGGCGAGATCCTGCTCGAGCGTGGCTGGGTATCCGAGACGGATCTCGGACGCCTCCTGGCCGGCCAGAAGGGCCTTCAGTTCGTCGAGCTCGATCCGTCGACCATCGACCTGACCGCACCGCCGCTGCTGCCCGCGGAAAAAGCGCGACTGCATGGCGCGCTCCCGATCGGCTTTCGGGACGGCGTCCCCGTGGTCGCGGTCGCAGATCCTTCCAACGACCTTGTCGTCGAGAACGTCCGTCGCGCGCTGGCGACCGAGCCGGTGCTCGTCGTTGCCGGACGGGATGCGCTGCAACGGACGATCAGCCACGTATACGGACTCAACACCTCGTCGCCGGAGCCCGGGACCGACGAGGCCGATGCAGCTTCGCTCGTCGAGCCCGCGGCCCAGCCGGCGCCGGCCGTCGAGACACCGCCGGCAGCCGTCGCCCCGCCTGCGGTCGAGCCGGCGGCGCCGTCGGTCCAGATCGTGCCGGTGACGCCGGCGCAGTCCGCGGC
>DASZCE010000298.1:0-4830 GCA_035943455.1 Gaiellaceae bacterium
GTGAGGGCGGGACCGAGACGGCCGCGCTCGACGAGCTCGAGCGCCGTGGGTACGACGTCGTCCGCTGGCGGCGCCGGAACCTCTACTTCGGCGGCGCTGCGGCAGTGGAGGTGCGCCCGGACGGGTCGCTTCACGCTGCCGGCGACCAGCGCCGCGGGGGCCATGGAATCGTCGTCGGTCGCTGACGACTACGTGATCCGGCCGGCGCATCCGCGGGACGCCAAGGCGTTGGTCGCGCTCGCCGAGGAGATCGCGGCGGAGCCTCCGGGCTGGCTGATCTCGGATGGCCACTGGAGGACGGTCGCGGATGAGCGTCGCTATCTGCGGGCGGTGCGCCGCTATCGCGACGCCGCCGTCTTCGTCGCCGAGACGAAGCACGGCATCGTCGGTCGACTGTCGCTCGGCCGCGATCCGCATCCGGCGAGCCGCCACGTGGCCGACCTGGGCCTGATGGTCGCGATCGCCTGGCGGCGCCGTGGCATCGGGCGCGCGCTGCTCGCGCAGGCCGTGGAGTGGGCACGCGAAGTCGGGGTACGCAAGCTGGAGCTTCACGTCTTCCCGCACAACGAGCCGGCGATCGCGCTCTACGAGGGCTTCGGGTTCCGCCGCGAGGGATACCGGAAGGAGCACTACCGGCGAGGCCGCGAGTTCGTCGACGCGATCCTGATGGCGTACGACGTCGAGCAAGGCGTCGTGGCTCCGAGGACGACCATTTAGGGTCCACACGTGCGGCTCGCGGAGATTGCGGACAGCTTCTTCAAACCGGCCGTGCGGGATCTCGTCCCGTACGAGCCGGGGAAGCCGGTCGAGGAGGTGCAGCGCGAGCTCCGGCTCGAGCGCGTGGTCAAGCTCGCGTCCAACGAAGGGCCGTTCGGCCCGTTTCCCGAGGCGCTCGACGCGCTCGCCGAAACCGCACCCGAGCTGAACCGCTACCCGGACGGGGGCGGCTACCGGCTCCGGATGACGTTGGCCGAGCGCCACGGCGTCCGCTTCGAGGAGATCGCACTCGGCGCAGGTGCCGACGGCGTCGTCGACGCTCTCGCCCAGGTCTCGCTCGCTCCCGGCGACGACGTCGTCTGCGGCTGGCCGAGCTTTCCGAGCTACGTGATCACCGCGCGCAAGCTGGGAGCCGAGGCAAGGACGGTGCCCCTACGCGACGGACGCTATGACCTGGCCGGCCTGCTGGACGCCGTCACCGATCGAACCAAGCTCGTCTACATCTGCCATCCGAACAACCCGACCGGGACGATGAACACCCGAGCCGAGCTCGATGACTACTTCGAGCGGGTGCCGGATCACGTGCTCACCGTTCTCGACCAGGCCTACTTCGAGTACGTGGAGGATCCGGAGTATCCGGACGGGGTCGAGGAGTACGTGAAGCGCGGCCGCCGCGTCGTCGTCCTGCGCACGTTCTCGAAGATCTATGGGCTCGCTGGGCTCCGCGTCGGCTACGGCGTCGCTCCCGCGGCCGTCGCGACCGCGGTCGGAAAGGTCCGGCGTGCGTTCGACGTCACCTCGCCCGGCCAGGTCGCCGCGCTGGCGAGTCTCGCTGCCCCGGGTGCCGAAGCCGAGCTCCGGCGGCGCCGGCGCGTCAACGCCGAGGGACGGCCGATCGTCGAGAAGGCGCTCAGAGAGCACGGGCTCGAGCCGGTGGGGCCAGCCGTCGCGAACTTCGTCTTCGCGGAGGTCGGAGACGACTCCAGGCCGCTGTTCGAGCAACTGCTGATGGAGGGAGTGATCGTGCGGCCGACCGGCGGCTTCGGCGCTCCCGGCGGCATCCGCGTCACGGTCGGGACGCCGGAGGAGAACGAGTACTTGCGTGAGGCCCTCGGCCGTGTGCTGAGCCCGGCGCGCGGGTAACGGTCGCGTGCTGGGTCGGCTCGCGCTCCTTCGAGATCCTCCGAGCTTCGGGCTGCTCGCTCTCGCCACGCTGACGTCGGCCCTCGGCACCTGGCTCGCCTTCGTGGCGCTGACCATCGACGTCTTCGACCGAACGGAGTCGGCGACGTGGGTGAGCGCGCTCTTCATCGCCGACTTCCTGCCCGCGATCGTGATCGGCGTCGCAGCCGGAACGCTCGTCGACCGGATGCCGAGGCGACGGCTGATGATCGCGTCGGACCTTGTCCGCGTCGCCGTCTTTGCGCTGCTGCCGTTCGCGGGCAGCGCCGCCGTGATCGTCGCGCTCGCTGCGGTCGCGGGCTTCGCGACGGGATTCTTTCGACCGGCGGTGTACGCCGGGCTCCCCAACCTCGTTCCCGACCGCGACCTCGCCAACGCCAACTCGATCCTGCAGACGATCGAGAACGCCGCCTGGGGCCTGGGACCGATTCTCGGCGGCGTGCTCGTCGCCGCGACGGGCCCGGATCCCGCCTACTGGATCAACGCGGCGACGTTTCTCGTCTCCGCCGCGCTGCTCGCTCGGATTCCGAGCCGCCTGCTGCAGGCCGCCGCAGCGATCGGACGCGGCTACTGGCGAGACCTTGCGGATGGTTTCGCGCTGATCCGGCGGTCGCGGGCACTCCTCACGGTGCTCGGAGCCTGGAACATCGTCATGCTCGCCACGGCGGGCGCGAACGTCTCCGAGGTCGTCCTCGCGAAGGACGCCTTCTCGGCCGGCGACTTCGGCTACGGCCTCCTCGTCGGAGCCACGGGCGTCGGCCTCGCCATGGGCAGCCTGTTCGCCGGCTCGTTTCTCGAGAGTCGCTCGATCGCCGCCGTCTACGGCGCGGCGATCGGCCTGATCGCGGTCGGCCTAGGCGCGGCGGCGGCGTCGCCGAACGTGTGGGTGGCGGCCGTGTGCGTCGCCTTCGTAGGGGCGGGGAACGGCGCAGCCGTCGTCTGCAACGCCCTGCTCGTGCAGCGCGGGGCGCCGGACTCGCTTCGCGGGCGGGCATTCACGGTGCTGATGAGCTCCAACTACGTCGTGCTCGGGCTCGGGATGGTGGCGGCCGGACCGATCACGGACGCCGTCGGCCCCCGCACGGTCTGGGCCGTCGCCGGCCTCCTGGCCGCCGTCGGCGCTGTCATCGGCCTCGCCCTCGCCCGCGGCGTCGCCACTCGCCGCGAGCCCGCGTTGCAGACCCAGTAGTGGCCCGAAGGCGGGAGTGGACGCGCGAGACGCTGGTCGACGGCGTCCGCTCAGGCGACCGGCGCGCGCTTGCCCGGGCGATCACGCTGGTCGAGAACGCCGATCCCCTGGCGTACGAGCTCGTCCGTACCCTGTACCCGGAGACGGGACGCTCCTACGCCGTCGGGATCACCGGTCCGCCCGGGGTCGGCAAGTCGACCCTGATCAGCGCGCTGATCCGCCATCTCCGCAGCGATGGGCAGACGATCGGCGTCATCTCCGTCGACCCCTCGAGCCCGTTTTCGAAGGGCGCCCTCCTCGGTGACCGCATCCGGCTCTCCGACCACTTCCTCGACCCGGGGGTCTTCATTCGCTCAATGGGAACGCGCGGCCACCTCGGCGGCCTGGCCGAGGCGACGCTGCAGGCGCTGCTCATTCTCGACGCCGCCGGCCGCGACCTCGTCTTCCTCGAGACCGTCGGCACCGGCCAGAGCGAGATCGAGGTGATCGGCGTCGCCGACACGGTCGTGCTCGCGCTGATGCCCGGCTCCGGCGACTCGGTCCAGGCGCTGAAGGCGGGGATCATGGAGATCCCAGACGTGATCGTCGTCAACAAAAAGGACCACCCGGCCGCGAAGACGATGCTGAACGAGGTGCGCTCGATCCTCGCGCTCGGCGAGGACCGCGACTGGCGGCCGCCGATCGTGCTCACGGACGCGCTGTCGGAGGAGGGGATCCGCGAGCTCTGGGACAAGATCGCAGCGCATCGCGAGCATCTCGAGTCCAACGGGCTCCTGGACGAGCGGCGGCGGAAGAACCTCGCCAGCGAGGTCTTCGCCGTCGCGTCGGCGCGGGCGAAGTCCCATCTGGAGCAGGCCGTCGCCGACGATCCCGAGCTGCGCCGGGTGCTCGACGCGGTCCAGCGCCGGGAGCTCGACCCGTTGAGCGCCGTACGGGAGATACTTCAGAGGGTGTTCAAGGTTGAGGACGACGGAAACCGCTCCGACGCTCGCTGACATCGAGGAGGCGCGCAAGCGCATTTCCGGCGTTGCGCGTGAGACACCGGTCTACGGCTCGGAGACGCTGTCCCGCCGCGCCGGCCGCGAGGTGTGGCTGAAGGCCGAGAACCTGCAACGGACGGGCGCCTTCAAGGTGCGCGGCGCCGCCAACCGGATCGCGACACTGTTGGCGTCGGAGCGGGCGGCGGGCGTGGTCGCGGCAAGCGCCGGCAACCACGGCCAGGCGGTGGCCTGGGCCGCCCGCGAGGCGGGCATCCCGGCGCGGATCTACGTTCCACAGGACGCGCCGATGGCGAAGGTCGAGGCGTGCCGAACCTACCGGTCCGAGGTGATCATGGACGGCGCGTCGTTCGAGGAGGCGCTCGCGGCGGCACAGGCGGACGTCGAGGAGACGGGAGCGACCTTCGTTCACCCGTTCGAGGATCCGGTCGTGATCGCTGGGCAGGGGACGATCGGGCTCGAGCTCGCTGAACAGGTACCGGACGCCGAGACGGTCGTGATCCCGGTCGGAGGCGGCGGCCTGGCGGCGGGCGTCGCGCTGGCGCTGCGGGCGAAGAACCCGCGCACGAGGATCGTCGGTGTCCAGGCCGGGCTCGGCGGCTACACGATCGCCGACGGCATCTTCGTCAAGCATCCCGGCGAGCTGACGATGTCGATCCTGGACGACGTCCTCGACGAGATGGTCCACGTCGACGACGAGCTCATCAGCGAGGCGATCGTCCTCTTGCTCGAGCGGGCGAAGCT
>DASZCE010000299.1:0-2344 GCA_035943455.1 Gaiellaceae bacterium
CCGGCGCGAGCGACGTACTGCGGGGGTCGCGGGTGTACCTGAGCACCCTCGTCGAGGAGCTGAAGCGCGCCGATCTGCTCGCCGCCAACGTCGAGGTGGGCTCGGTCGACGAGCTTCTCGGCGTGCTCGAGCGCGGGACCGGAGGAACCGCGCGGCTGATCGACATCCCGCCCCTGGAGCTCGAAGAGCTGCGGGAGTCGCTCGCCGAGCTTCGGGCCGAGCGGGAGGCATTGCCCACGCAAGCCGAGCTCGCCGCCCTCTTCGACTCGCTTCGGCGCACGGCGCAGGCCGAGAACCGCTCGCTGCTCGAGATCTCGACCGGCGTCGGACTCGCATTCCTCGTTTCGGCCGGACGGCTGTCGCGCGAGCACCTGGCCGTTCCGTACCGAGAGGATTGGCGCCCACTGCGGCGGGAGGGCTTCGGCGCCTATGCGAGCCGGATCGCAGCTCCGTACCGCCGCGCCGTCGCCGGGCACTTCGACCGCGAACGTCCCACCTGGACCGAGCGCGTGCTCGGTCGCGTCTCGCGCGACGTCTAGGACGTTGCTACGATTGGCGACAGTGGTGCAGCTTCTTATGTAGGTCAGGAAGCGAACGCGGCCCCGCCGCGGAGCTTCCCATGGAGCCTCTCGAATGAGAGGCTTTTTTGTCGCCGGAGGCCCGATGGAACGGTACGAGCCGGAACAGATCGAAACGAAATGGCAGCGCGTCTGGGAAGACGAAGGGGCCTTTTATGTCCCGAACCCCGAGCCGGGAGAGATAAAGGAGCACCGGCGTAAGACATACGTGCTCGAGATGCTGCCGTACCCGTCCGGCGAACTGCACATGGGGCACGTGCTCAACTACACACTCGGCGACGTCCTGGCGCACGTGCGGCGCCGTAACGGCTGGCAGGTGCTCCGACCGATGGGCTACGACGCCTTCGGCCTGCCTGCCGAGAACGCAGCGATCAAGCAGGGCGGACATCCGCGGGAGATCACCGAGGGGTACATCGCGACGATTCGGGGTCAGATGAAACGGCTCGGGTGGGCGATCGACTGGGATCGCGAGGTCTCGACCCACGAGCCCGAGTTCTACCGCTGGACGCAGTGGCTCTTCCTCAAGTTCTTCGAGCGCGGCCTGGCCTACCGCGCACCGGCGCCGATCAACTGGTGCCCGAACGACCAGACCGTGATCGCGAACGAGTACGTGGTCGACGGCCGTTGCGACCGCTGCGGCGCGCTCGTCGAGGCGCGGATGATGGAGCAGTGGTTCTTCAAGATCACGGCCTACGCAGACGAGCTCCTGCGCTACGAGCTGCCGGAGTGGGGCGAATGGCCCGAGCGGACGAAGGCGATCCAGCGCAACTGGATCGGGCGCTCCGAGGGCGCGGAGATCCTGTTCCGGATCGAGGAGCTGGACATCGACATCGCCGTCTTCACGACCAGGCCCGACACGCTCTTTGGAGCGACGTTCTTCGTCCTCGCGCCCGAGCACCCGCTCGTCGAGCGGATCGAGAGCGACGAGGTGCAGGAGTACGTGAAGCGGACCGCCGCCCGCCGCGGCGAGGACCGCGCGACGGAGACGACGAAGACCGGCGTCTTCACCGGCTACGACGTGACGAACCCCGTCAACGGCGAGCGTCTGCCCGTGTACGTCGCCGACTACGTGCTGATGGATTACGGCACCGGCGCGATCATGGCGGTGCCCGCTCACGACGAGCGCGACCGCGAGTTCGCGGAGGCCTTCGACCTGCCGATCCGGGTCGTGATCGACGAGGACGGCGTGCTCGTCGCCTCCGGCGAGTTCACCGGCCTGCCGGCGGAGGAGGGGAAGCGAAAGATCGTCGAGCGGCTTGCCTCCGAGGGGAAGGGACGGCCTGCGGTCGGCTACCGGCTCCGCGACTGGAGCTTCTCACGCCAGCGCTACTGGGGCTGCCCGATCCCGATCGTCTACTGCGACGACTGCGGCGTCGTGCCAGTTCCCGAGGAGGACCTACCCGTGGTGCTGCCGGAGGTCGAGGACTACCGGCCGAAGGGTGTGCCGCCGCTCGCCTCGAACGAGGAGTGGCTGCACGTGCCTTGCCCGCGCTGCGGCAAGGACGGCCGGCGCGAGGCGGACACGATGGACACGTTCGTCGACTCGTCCTGGTACTACCTCCGCTACGTCGACCCGCGGAACGAGGAGGCGCCGTTCGACCGCCGCGTCGTCGACTACTGGTGCCCCGTGACCCAGTACATCGGCGGCATCGACCACGCGACCGGTCACCTGCTCTACTCGCGCTTCTTCGTCCGCGTGCTGAAGGAGATGGGCCTCGTCGGTTTCGGAGAGCCGTTCGGGCGGCTCTTCCACCAGGGCTGGGTGC
>DASZCE010000300.1:0-13647 GCA_035943455.1 Gaiellaceae bacterium
GGTGAAGGCCTCCGCGTAGTCGAAGACGAGATAGCCGCCCGAGGGGAGGTCGACCCGGCGCGACAACGTCGAACGGAGCTCTTCCTCGACGCCGAATTCGTCGAACAGCTGCTCCTTCTGGCGATAGCGCGTGACGCGCTCCACCATGTGCGGCGACGTCTTCTTCAGGTAGCCGACGATGCGCTTGTACGTGAGGTCGTGGTTGACGACGGCGCGCTCGAAGTCGTTCGTGAAGAGATCCCGGACGACGCGAAGCGGCAGCTCCGCCTCCTGGTAGACGAGCGCCGGAACGGGGACCTCCGCCGCCCGCTCCTGGATCGCCTTCCAAAGGCGCTCGAGGAAGTCGATGTCGCGCTCGATGTCCTCGGCGGAAGCGCCCTCCGCGGCGGTGCGGACGATCAGGCTTCCCTGCTTCGGTCCTACCTGCTTCAGGATGTCGCGGAGGCGGGCCCGCTCCTCCTCGGGGAGGCGCCGCGAGACGCCCGCCCCCTCGCCGCTCGGGACGTAGACCACGAAGCGCCCGGGCAGCGAGATCTCGGTCGTCAGCCGGGCCCCCTTCGACTTCATCGGATCCTTGACGGCCTGGACGAGCAGCTCCTCACCTCGGCTCAGGAGGTCCTGGATCTTCCGGCCATGCCGTCGCCCCTCGAGTTCCGGCGTCACGATCTCGTCGACGTAGAGAAAGCCGTTCTTCTCGAGGCCGATCTCGACGAACGCCGCCTCCATCCCTGGCAGAACGTTGTCGACCGTGCCCTTGTAGATGTTTCCGGCGATCGAGCGGCTCTCGTCGCGCTCGAGGTAGACCTCTGCTACCTGGTCGTCTTCGAGCACGGCCACCCGCTGCTCGGCGACGTCGACGGAGATCATGAGCTCCCGCTTCGCCGACGGCGGGAGCGTACGCGGCGTCGCGGTGCGCCGCCTCGTCGTCCGAGCGCGCCGTTCGCGGGCCTTCCGCTCGGGCTTCTCCGGCTTGCGTTCCGGCTTCTCGGCTTTCTCCTCGGTCCGCGGCTCGGCCCGCTCGCCCGGCTTGCGGCGGCTTCGGCCGCCCCTGCTACCTCGGCGTCGTCGTTTTCTGGTCTGGGTTGTCTCGCCCGCGTCGGCGGGCTGGGTGGTTACGGGTTGGTCGGATTCGAGCCGCTCCTCGGCAGTAGCAGGCTCGGGTTGGCGCTTTCTGCGCCGGAACCATTGCAACAAGAGAAATCCTTTCCGCGCGCGCGCACCTCTCCGCCCGTGCTACGGCGGGTCGCGCGCTGCGTTGGTATCGATGAAAAGGCATACATAAACGTTGTTTCAGGCTAGCAGTAGGGGATGTCGCCTCAGGCCGCCGCCGGACGAAGCTTCGCGCGCCTGGCCCGGATCGCCCGCAGCCGCTGCGAGAGGCGGGCCCAGGCCCACGGCTCGACCTCGAGATAGCGGCCCGGGCTCTGACCCCGCGTCGCGGCGAGATACTCGAACCAGGCGTCGGCTTCTTCGATCAGGAGCAGCCTGTGGGGATCACGCTTCGTCGCCATGGCCGGATGCTAGGACCAGCGGCGGACGTCAGGAACTGCCGGCTTCCGCAGGGCGGACGGTGGAAGGCGTCTCAGGTAACCGGGAAGTTTTCCCCTGCCCTCAGCGGCGGCGAAGCGCGATCGCCTGCAGCACGCCGACGGCAAGCAGGTTCGTGACCATTGACGAACCGCCGACGCTCACGAACGGCAGCGGGATGCCCGTGATCGGCGCGATGCCCACTGTCATCCCGACGTTCACGAACACCTGGAAGAGCAGCGCGAAGACGATCGCTCCCGCCGCCGTCGCACAGAACGCGTCACGCGCGGTCGCGATCACGCGGATTCCGCGCCAGATGAGCAGCAGGTAGAGCAGCAGAAGCACCGACGCGCCCAGGAAGCCGCGCTGCTCGGCCAGCGACGCGAAGACGAAGTCCGTGTGGTGCTCCGGGAGGTAGTCGAGGTTGGTCTGAGTCGCACCGGAGACGCCCCGGCCCGTCGAGCCACCCGAGCCGACGGCGGTGATCGACTGGTTGATGTTGTAGGCCGCGCCCTGTGGGTTCTCCGAGGGGTCGAGAAAGGCGCCCAGCCGCTGCTGCTGGTACGGCTCGAGGATCTCGACCCCGAGCGAAGGCGCAAACCAGAGGACGGTCGCGCCGAGCAGCCCCGCGATCACCGCGAGCACGCCGAGATCCCGCCAGCGCGTCCCCGCAAAGAACAGCGCCGCCAGCATGATCGCGCCGTAGACGAGCGCGGTGCCGATGTCCGGCTGTGTGAAGACCAGCAGCGTGGGAACCGCCGCCAGCCCGACGACAACGGCAGTCGTACGCCAGTCGCCGATCCGGCGCATCCGTCCCGCGAGCGTCCCGGCGAGGACGAGGGCGAGCATCAGCTTGACGAACTCAGACGGCTGGAAGCGGAAGAAGCCGAAGTCGATCCAGCGCGTCGACCCGCGGATATCGGCTCCCGCTGCCATGACGACCAGCAGCAGGAACAGGGAAAGCGCGTAGACGGCCTTCCGGTAGCGGCGGTAGTAATCGGGGTCGACGAAGACGACGGCGGCCATTGCGGCGATCCCGACCACGGCGAAGATCGCCTGGCGGACGACGTAGTACTCGGGGTCACCGGGCACGTCGTGCTTCGTTATCCCGTCGATCGCCCAGAGCCCGTAGAGGACGAGTCCCGCCATCGCTCCGAAGAGGATCCAGTCGAGGCGGCGGAGAACGCCGACGAGGCCCGCGGCCTCCGCCCGGCGCCGGCGGACACGGGGAGCAAGCGGTGCGGCGTAGTCGGCCATCAGTCGCTCGGGACGTACGTCTGCGTGGTTGCCTTCTTGCCGAAGTAGCTCTCGAACACCTTCAGCGCCGCCGGCGCGGCGGCCGTCCCACCGTGACCGCCGTTCTCGATGACCGCGCAGACGACGAGCTCCGCCGTCGAGTCGGCGGGCCCGTAGCCGCACCACCACGACTGATCCATCAGGCGCAGGAAGCTGCCGAGGTCGACCACCTTCTCAGCCGTCCCTGTCTTGCCGGCGATCTCGACGGGAAAGCTGCCGAAGACGCCCGACGACGTGCCGTAGCTCGCGTGCGTCGCGGCGTACAAGCCGTCCCGCACGGCACGGAGCTCCCACGGACGCACGTTGACCGGCCGCGGCGGCGGTGAGAACGCCGCCAGGACCGCCCCGCGGTTGCCGGGCTGCTCGACACGCGAGACGACGTGCGGAGTCACGAGCTTGCCGCCGTTGGCGATGAGCGCATAGAAGCGCGCCATCTGCAGCGGTGTCACGAGCAGGTCCTTCTGGCCGATCGCGAGCTGGACGGAGTCGCCCGACTTCCAGAGCTGGTCGACCTCCCACGTCTTCGGGTAGCGCTCCTTCGTGTACGTCTTGCGGCGCCACTGCGGCGTGGGAAGGAGCCCCGGCTCCTCACCGCCGACGTCGAGACCGGCCGTCTTCCCGAAGCCGAAGGCCGTGGCCCACTTCTGGAGCGGGCTTCCGTACTGCGCCGGCAGCCGGTAGAACCGGTACCCGAGCTCGTAGAAGTACGTGTCGCAGGAGGCCGCGAGCGCCTCGCGCATGGTCATCCCTTGGTTGATGTACGGGTTCCAGTTCTTGAACACGGTTCCGTCGATCTCCATCGATCCGGTGCAAGGCAGAAGCCCGTACGGCGAGACGAGACGTTCGCGCATCGCCGCGAGCGCGGTGACGGGTTTCCACGTCGAGCCGGGCGGGTACAGGCCCGCGATCGCGCGGTTGAGCCCGGGGTAGTTCGCCTCCTTCGCCGCCTGCGCGTCGAGCAGCGGCTTGAGCTCGCTCCGCTTCGACCTGCCGACGTAGACCCTCGGGTCGAACGTCGGGTTCGACGCCATCGCTCGGATCGCGCCGGTCCTGGGGTCGAGCGCGACGATTGCGCCGCCGTCGGCAGCCCACTGATCGTCCTCGCGGGCGACCTGGATCCCGTACTCGAGCGCCCGCTCGGTGGCTCGCTGCAGCTTGACGTCGAGCGTCGTGCGCAACGCGAGCCCGTGCTGGTAGAGGTCGCTGTAGCGCGGCCGGCCTCGCGGACGGCCGAGCGAGTCGACGCGGAGGGTTGCGAGGCCGGCACGGCCCCGGAGATAGCGGTCGAACGCGGCCTCGATCCCGCTCTGGCCGACGTGGTCTCCGCTCCGGTACCGACGGCTCTTGATCTGCTCCGGCGTAACCGAGCCAACGTGGCCGAGCAGCTGCGCCGCCAGCGGCCCCCGCGGGTAGCTGCGGACATACGTCCGCTCGATCGTCACGCCGGGAAACTGGTGACGCCGCTCCTCGAGGTACTTGACGACATCCCCCGGGACGCCCTCGGCCAGCGCCACCGGCTTCAGCGGGTCAGCACGGCGCTGCTCGCGAAACGTCTGCTGGAGCTCGCCTACGGGAATGTCGAGAATGCTGCTCAGGCGGCGGAAGACGCGCGCGCGGCTCCGCCGCGGGAAGCTCGCCGGCCAAACGCTGACGACCTGCGCGAGTTGGTTGCCGACGATCACCCGGCCGCGGTCGTCGAAGATCTTCCCCCTCGGCGCCTCGACCCGGATCGTGCGCAGCTGGTTGTTCTGTGCGGCGGCGAGATAGCGCTCGCCCGAGAGCACCTGCAACGCCCATAGGCGGAAGAAGAGGACGGCAAAGGCGAAGAGGACGACGGCACCGAGCACGCCGAGGCGCAAGGCGATCTGCGGCGTCATGCGATACGGGCCCTCGACGCGAGGGTCACCCGGCATGAACCGCGTCCGGTGCGCGGGAATGCGCGTGACGGTGGCCATTAGTTGGTGCCGAACTCGACTTCCATCGCGGGCCGCGCGCCCGGGCGCGCGAAGATCCGGCGGCAGAGCGCGTACACGGGGATCGTGAGCGCGAGGTTGAGGAGGATCTGGGCCGGAAGCGCGTCAAGCAGGCCCGAGCGCGCCGATACTGGGTCGCCCAGGAGGTAATGCATCGCCAGGCCGCCAAGCGCGTAGAGAACGGTCACCACCGCGATCGCGAGCAGTGGTGCATGAGCACGCTCGCGCCCGGTCGTCTCGCCGTACCGGCCGATCCAGTAGCCGGCGAGGGTCAGGAGCAGGGAGCTCAGGCCGAGCGTCTCGAGACTCGCAGCATCGACGAGGAAGCCGGCGTAGAACCCGGCGACCGCACCGAAGACTGCACCGCGGAGCAACGCGGCCGCCGTGAGCGTCACGAGGACGAGGTCTGCGGCGCCTCCGCCGGGCTCGACGGCCGAGACGATCGCGGCTTGCAGGACCACGGCTGCGAAGAAGACGACCGCGGCCTTGAGTGCGTCCGCCGCCACCTGATCAGCGCCCCTTGGGCACGAGGATCAAAACCATGCTCAGCGACGAGAAGTCCGCGAGGGGGTCGATCTGGATCGACTGGTAGACGTCGATGTCGTTGCGGCCGACACCCGTGACGGTTCCGATCCCGAGGCCCTTGGGATAGAGCGAAGGAAGCTCTCCGCCGCGCCGGCCGGCGGTGACGATCAGGTCGGTCTCCTTGACGAGCTTGTCCTTGGGAACGAGGTCGAGGATCAGGCTCTCGCCGGCGCCCTGGCCGTGGCTGACAAGGCCGTAGGTCTCCGTCTGCACGTCGAGGGCGGAGACCGCGAACTCCTCGTCGGTGAGCAGCGTGACCTGAGAGGAGACGGGAGACGTCTTCGACACATGGCCGACGAGGTGGCCGTAGCTGTCGACGACGGGATCGTCGATCCGCACGTCGTCGTTCCTGCCGGCGGCGACGACGATCTTCTCCTGAAACTCGCTGAGCCGATGGTTGGTGACCTGGGCGGCGACGTCGCGATAGCCCCGCGGGAACGTCGGCCCGGACCGGTAATCCAGCGCCTGCCTCAGCTTGAGGTTCTCGCGGGCGGCGGTGATGTTCTGGGTCGCTTGCTGCTCGAGCAGCCGCAGCTGCTCCTTCAGCTTCTCGTTCTCGGACTTCGCATGGACGAAGCCAGCGAGCCAGCCGTAGGCGTCCTCGAACGGGCGCGCGACGCGTTCGGCTCCGACCTGGAACGGGTGGAGGGCGCTCGCTGTCGCCCCCTGGATGTCGTGCAGCGTCCCGCTCTCCGACTCGCGGAAGTAGCCGGTGATCAGCACGAGCGACACGGCGACGAGGGCGCCGGCGACCAGCCGCCGCCGCACGGCGTTCGCCGATCGCGACGAGGCGTAGCCCGGTGCGGCGGCGCGCTGAACCGTGGAGCCGAGCGCCGCCAGCCGCATAGTGCGGTTACGAGGCACGGAAGATCAGTCTAGGGAACAACACGGAGGATTCTCGGTACCACCTAAGGCGTTCGCTTGCGACGCCGACCCTAGAGGGCGTGCCGGCTTTGCCGGTGCGCCCGTCTCAGCGCCGGTAGCCGTTACGGCTCTTGGCGCTCTTCGAGGTCCGCTGCATGACCTCGAGCAGCTCGAGGCTGCGGCCCGAGCCGACGGCGACACAGGTCAGCGGCGACTCAGCGAGCTGCACCGGCATTTGGGTCTCGTGGCGCAGCCGCTCGTCCAGCCCGGTCAGGAGCGCGCCCCCACCCGCAAGCACGATGCCGCGATCCATGATGTCCGCGGCCAGCTCCGGTGGGGTCTTGTCGAGCGTGGACTTGATCGCGTCGACGATCTGCGTGACCGGCTCCTCGAGCGCATGCCTGACCTCCTCGGAGCTGATGATCACCGTCTTCGGGAGACCCGTGAGCATGTCTCGGCCGCGGACTTCCGCCTGAACCTCTTCCTTCATGCGGAACGCGGAGCCGATCTCGAGCTTGATCTCCTCGGCCGTCTGGTTGCCGATGAGGAGCTTGTACTCGCGCTTTGTGTGACCGATGATCGCCTCGTCCATCTCGTCGCCGCCGACACGGAGGCTCACGGAAACGACGATCCCGCCGAGCGAGATCACCGCGACCTCGGTCGTGCCGCCGCCGACGTCGACGATCATGTTCCCGGTCGGCTCCGACACGGGGAGTCCGGCGCCGATCGCGGCCGCCATCGGCTCCTCGATCAGGAAGGCGTCGCGGGCACCGGCATTCCGCGTTGCCTCTTCGACGGCGCGCTTCTCGACTCCGGTGACCCCCGAGGGCACGCACACGACCACGCGCGGATGGGCGAAACGGTGCTGATGAACCTTCTGGATGAAGTGCCGGAGCATCTGCTCCGTGACGTCGAAGTCGGCGATGACACCGTCCTTCAGCGGTCGGATCGCGGAGATCGTCCCCGGGGTCCGTCCGAGCATCCGCTTCGCTTCCACGCCGACGGCGTGAACCTCTCCGGAGGCGTGGTCGATCGCGACGACCGACGGCTCGGACAGTACGATCCCGCGTCCGCGGACGTACACGAGCGTGTTCGCCGTCCCGAGGTCCACCGCCATGTCGCGGCCGCCGAAGCCGTTGAGATAGCCCAAGAACCCCATCTCCCGAGTGGCGAGTCTAGCTACCCGAATCCGTAAATTCCGCTGAAACGTGCTGCTAGCAGCCGGACGAGGAGCGCCGCTGGAAGCCCGACGACGTTGAGGTAGTCGCCCTCGATCCGCTCGACGAGCGCCGCGCCCACGCCCTGAATCGCGTAGCCGCCCGCTCGCTCTCGCCATTCCTCCGTCGCGATGTACGTCGCGATGTCCCGGGCCGTGAGCGGGCGGAACGTGACCAGCGTCGTTTCCGAGTCGAGCTCTTCCCACCCCGGTGTGCGGAGGCAGAGACCGGAGACGACCTCGTGGGTCCGCCCGCCGAGCGCCTCCAGCATCTGCTCCGCCTCCGATGCGTCGGCCGGCTTGCCGAGGACGCGGCCGTCACAGACGACGACAGTGTCGACGCCGAGCACGGGCCGCTCTCGCGCGATGCCTGCGACCGAACGGGCCTTCCCAGCCGCGTGCTCGACCGGGTCGACGCCGCGCTCTTCGTAGTCAGGCACGACGACCTCGAACGGAACGCGCAGCTGCTCGAGGATCGCGCGGCGCTGCGGAGACTGGGAGGCGAGGATCAGCGGCGGCGCGGGCGGAACGCTCACTGCTGTGTCCGGTTGCGCGCCTTCCAGATCCCGGCACCCAGCCCACTCCGGCTCCGCGGGTTCCCGGTACGTCGCGTCTCGGCCTGCGACGTCCCCGATGACGTGGAGCTCCGACTCCGGGATCTGCCATCCGCCCCAGCGCGGCTCCCCTCGCCCGATGACCTCGCCGTGGCGAGCCTCGTAGTCGTCGCTCTGGCGGTCCCAGAACTCGCGGTTCCGCCGAGCTTCCTCACAGAGGCTCATCGGGAAACCACAGGTCGATCTCCCGCTGAGCCGATTCGGCGGAATCGGACCCGTGGACGAGGTTGTCCGGCATCGAGAGCGAGAGGTCGCCGCGGATCGTGCCGGGGGTCGCATCGGCCGGGTCCGTCGCGCCGATCGTCGTGCGGACGAGCCGGATCGCTCCCTCCCCCTCGAGCACGAATGCGAGGGTCGGGCCGGAGGTGATGAAGTCGACGAGCTCGCCGAAGAAGGACTTCTCGGTGTGCTCCGCGTAGTGCTCCTCGGCAAGCGGCCGATCGACGGTGACGAGCCGTGCGGCCCGCAGCTCGAGACCCCGCCGCTCGAAGCGCGCGACGATCTCGCCGGCGAGCTTCCGGCGCATTGCGTCGGGCTTCACCAGCACGAGCGTCCGCTCCATCGCCATGGAGCGGAGAGACTACTGACCGGGTCGTTCTCGGCGTGGAGCCGGCGGGAACTCGATCGTCGTCGAGGTCTCGACCGGCGTCTCGCAGTACGGGCAGATCTGCCAGAGCGTCTCGAGCGGTGCCTTGCAGTTGACGCACGCCTGCCGGAGCTTGGTCGTGCAGACCGGGCAGACGAGGAACGTGTCCTCGATATGGGCGCGGCAAACCGGACAGTGCAGCTCGCGACGAGCCAGCCGCTCCTCCATCGCCTTGATCTCCAGTTCCCGCTCACGGACGTCCTCGAGGTACTCCGGCGGCCGGAAGAGCATGTAGATCAGGGCGCCGACGATCGGGATGAGCCCGAGCACCGTCGCGATCGCGATCAGCCACGGGTCCTCGATTCGTCGGCGCGCGTCCTTGAATACCCAGTACGCCACCGCGAACCAGAAAACGACGAGGAAGAAGAGTCCGAGGTTCCGAGCGACGACCCAGGCGTCGGACCCGAAGAAGTCACGTAGGCCCTCGAAGAAGTCGTTCACCCGTTCACCTCACAGCAGGAGCTGCCCGACGACGTAGCCGGCGGCGAAAGCGAGCCCGACGATCGTCAGCACCACGGCGGCTGCGAACGCGAACACGCTGAGCCGCTCGGCAAGCTTCGCCATCGTACGCCTTCTTCCTGCGGTCCTGCCCCGTTCTGTCATGCCGCCGCGATGTGTCGCTGGACGGGGCACGAGACGCTACGAGGACAGCTCGGCAAGAAGGTAAAGGGAACCGGTTACGAGGATCGGCCCATCGGATTCTCGCGCGCGCGCGAGGGCGCGTTCGCAGTCCGGTTCGGTGGTGACGTCGTCGAAGTGGGAGTCGGCGCGGCGTGCGAGCTCCGCCGCGGGCAGCGCTCTTGCGTTCGACGACTGCGTCGCGATGAGCGAAGGCGCGAGCTGCGCGAGGTCAGCGAGCATCGCATCCACGTCTTTGTCCGCGAGGATGGAGGCGACGGCGACGTCGTAGCGCTCCGTGACACGCGCTCGCAGCCACGCCGTTCCCGCAGGATTGTGGGCGCCGTCCCAAAGCTCACGACCCCGCCGCTCGAACCGGCCTGGAAGGCTGATGGCGGCGTCGCCCGCGATCGGGTGCCTCACAAACGCCTCGGCGGCCTCCCGCGCGCCTCCCGTCACGAGTTCGGCACGCTTCGGTACCAGGTTGGCGTATTTGTTGTCCGAAGCGACAACTACCCTAGCTGCATGCGCCACCGCAAGCTTCTCCGCCGCGATCTCTTCCAGCGTGTCGCCGAGTACCTCCGTGTGCTCCAGCGAGACGTTCGTCAGCAGGACGACCTCGGCGTCAACGACGTTGGTGGCGTCGAGCCGGCCGCCAAGGCCGGCCTCGACGACGGCGACGTTGACCCGTTGCTCGGCGACCTCGGCAAGGGCGGCGGCGGTCAATGCCTCGAACTGGGTCGCGCCGACCGCCTCGGCCTCAGGCCGGATCCGGGCGACGGCGCGCTCGAAGTCCGCCTCCGCGCCGCCGACCCAGATCCGTTCGGCCCACCCGCTCGCGTGCGGCGAGGTGTATGCGCCCGCTCTCCTCCCGGCGCCCTCGAGCAGAGCGGCGATCGTCCGCGTCGCGGTCGACTTGCCGTTCGTCCCGACAACGTGAATAGCGGCGTAACGACGCTCGGGGTGCCCCAGGCGATCGAGCAGCTCGTGCATCCGCGCGAGCCCGAACCGCTCTGGCCAGGGGCTTAGCGAGGCAACCCATGCCGTCGCAGATCGAGACCTAGTCGGTGAGAGTCTCGAGCTCACGCCGGTAGCGATCGAGCTTGTCGCGCTCGGCTTGGACGACGTCCGCCGGCGCCCGCTCGACGAACCGCTCGTTGGCGAGCATCCCCTCCGCGCGCCGGATCTCGTTCTCGAGCCGCTCGATCTCCGCCGCCGCATCGCCGTCGCCTCTGGCGCGGCTCGGTCGGACGACCGCCTCGAAGATGCGCGCTTCGTCGCCCTCGAGTCGCGGCCGCACACCGCTGCGCCGGAAGATCTCCGCGACCTCCTGAACGCGGTCCAACGCGTCCACGTCACCCGCAAAGCGCTCGTCCGCGTCCGGCCAGGCCGCGTTGATCAGGCGGGTCTCCCGAGCGGGGAGCTGCGACCAGATCTCCTCGGTCACGTGGGGCATCACGGGATGGAGGAGCTGGAGCAGTCGCTCGAGTGCGGCGAGCGCCGTTGCGCGCGCATCGTCATCGCCGTCGTACAGACGCGGCTTGATCGCCTCGGCGTACCAGTCGCAGAAGTCGTCGAACGTGAGGTGGTAGAGCGCGTTCACTGCAGGTGCGAAGTCATAGCGGGACCAGGCGTCCTCGAGCTGTCGGCGCGTGGCGTCGAGCCGGGCGAGGATCCACCGCTCCTCCAGATCGCGAGGCCCGAGGGCGGGCTCGATCGGGCCGGCGTTGGCCAGGAGCAGCCGTGCGACGTTCCAGAGCTTGTTCGCGAGCCGCCGGCCCTCTTCGATCATCTTCATGTTGAAGCGGACGTCCTGCGAGGACGACATCTTCAGAAGCCCATAGCGGGTCGCATCCGCGCCGTGGGCCTCGACCGTCTCCAAGGGATCGATGCCGGTCCCGAGGCTCTTCGACATTCGACGTCCGTCCGGTGAATTGATCGTCGAGTGGATGTTGACCGAGTGGAACGGGACGGCGCCCATGAGCTCCAGGCCCGCCATGATCATGCGCGCCTCCCACAGGAAGAGGATGCCGCGGTCGGTCGAGCTCACGTCGTTCGAGTACCAGGTCTGCAGCTCGGGCGTCTCGTCGGGCCAGCCAAGCGTGGCGAACGGCCACAGTGCCGACGAAAACCACGTGTCGAGCACGTCCTCGTCTTGCTGGAGGTCGCGGCGGCCGCACTCCGCACACGCGTCGGGCTCCGTCTCGGCCACCGTGGTGTGGCCATCTGGGCAGTACCAGACGGGAATTCGATGCCCCCACCAGAGCTGGCGGGAGACGCACCAGGGCCGGATGTTTTCCATCCAGCTCAGGTACACGTCGGCATACCGAGCGGGGTAGAAGCGAACGCGCCCGTCTCGGACGGCGTCGATCGCGGGCGCAGCGAGCTGATCCATCTCGCACCACCACTGGAGAGTGATCAGCGGCTCGATCCGGTTGCCGCTGCGATCGCAGTGGCCGACGGCGTGGCGGTAGGGCTCCTGCTTCTCGAGCAGCCCCTGGTCACGCAGCTGCTCGATGATGCGGTCGTTCGCTTCCTCCTGCGACAGCCCGGCGAACTCGCCCGCCTGCTCGTTCATGCGGCCGTCGAGCCCGATCACCGTCAGCTCCTCGAGGCCGTGGTCGCGGCCGATCTCGAAGTCCATCGGGTCATGGCCGGGCGTGATCTTCAGCGCTCCGGTGCCGAACGCGGGATCGACGCGCTCGTCCGCGATGATCGGCACCCGGCGCTCGACGATCGGGACGATCGCCTCCTCTCCGATCAAGTCGCCGTAGCGATCGTCGTTCGGATTCACGGCGACGCCGGTGTCCGCGAGCATGGTCGGCGGACGGACGGTCGCGATCGTCAGGTGACCCGATTCGTCGGCGAGCGGATACCGGATCCACGTCAGCGTGTCGCTCTCCTCGATGTGGTTGACCTCGAGATCTGAGATGGCGCTCTCGCAGACCGGGCACCAGTTCACGATCCGGTTCGCCCGGTAGAGGTAGCCCTTCTCGTAGAGGTGCACGAACCAGCGGAGAACGGCGCGGACGTACCCCTCGTCCATCGTCATCCGTTCTCGCCGGTAGTCGAGCGACGCGCCGAGCCGGCGGAGCTGACCCATGATGATCCCGCCGTAGCGCTCCAGCCATTCCCACGTCCGTGCGAGGAACGCCTCCCGTCCGACGGCATGCCGGCTCAGCCCTTCTTTCGCGAGCTCCCGCTCGATCACGTTCTGCGTCGCGATTCCGGCGTGGTCGTAGCCGGGCTGCCACAGGACGTTGAAGCCTCGCATCCGGTGCCAGCGAACCAGGAGATCCTGGATCGACGCGTTCAGCGCATGGCCCATGTGGAGCTCGCCGGTCACGTTCGGCGGCGGCAGGGCGATGGCGTACGCCCGGCCGGGTGCGTCAGGTTCGGCGTCGTAGAGCCCCTCCGCCTCCCACGTCTGCTGCCAGCGCTGCTCGACGCCCTCAGGGTTGTAACGCGTATCCATCACTCGCCGTCGCCGACCTTCGGGCGGCGTTCAAGACTACGGATGTGGTCAGGCAGCGACTATGCGCCCAGTATAGGCACAGCGCTTAGGCCGACTCGGCGGCGCGCTCTTCCTCGTCCTCGATCTCGTGCCCCGCGCTCGTGACGAGCGTCGGCTTGACGCCCTTCTCGATCGTCTCCTTCGTGATCGCGCACTTGGAGACGTCCTTGCGCGAAGGCAACTCGAACATCACGTCGAGGAGCGCGTTCTCAATGATCGAGCGAAGACCGCGCGCGCCGGTCTCGCGCTCGAGCGCCTTGTCTGCGATCTCCCAGAGTGCGTCCTCGGTGAAGACGAGCTCGATGTTGTCGTAGGCGAAGAAGCGCTGGTACTGCTTGACGAGCGCATTCTTCGGCTCGGTCAGGATCTGCACGAGGTCCTCGCGCTGGAGCTGGTGCACAGCCGAGACGACCGGGAGCCGGCCGATGAACTCGGGGATCAGTCCGTACGAGAGGAGATCCTCCGGCATCACGTCGGCCAGGAGCTCCGAGGCCTCCGCATCGTGCCGCGAGCGGATGTCCGCCCCGAAGCCGACGGCGTTCTTGCCGATCCGCTTGGCGATGATCTTGTCGAGGTCGGCGAAGGCGCCGCCGCAGATGAAGAGGATGTTCGTCGTATCGATCGAGAGGAACTCCTGGTGGGGGTGCTTGCGCCCGCCCTGCGGCGGCACCGAAGCGACCGTGCCCTCCAGGATCTTCAGCAGCGCCTGCTGGACACCCTCGCCGGAGACGTCGCGCGTGATCGACGGGTTGTCGGCCTTACGCGCGATCTTGTCGACCTCGTCGATGTAAATG
>DASZCE010000301.1:0-2864 GCA_035943455.1 Gaiellaceae bacterium
GTCGTCCACGGCGTGAGCGTTTCCGACGAACACGTCGAGGAGGTCAGGGAGGAGCTTCGCGTCAAGGAAGTCGATCAGGGCGACGTCGAGGCTGAGGAGCTCGTCGTCAAGCCGAACCTCCGCGTCCTCGGGCCGAGGCTCGGGACGGAGCTCGCCGCCGTCCGCGAGGCGCTCGCAGCGGGCGACTTCGAACAGATCGATGGGGGCTTCCGTGCTGCGGGCCACGAGCTCGCCGGCGACGAGGTGCTCGTCGAACGCCGGGGCAAGGAGGGGTGGGCGCTGGCCTCGGAGGGGTCCGTCACGGTTGCGGTCGATACCCGGCTCGACGATGAGCTCCTGCTCGAGGGACGGGTCCTCGACCTCATCCACCAGCTCAACGTGAAGCGGCGCGAGGCCGGGCTCGAGCTCACCGACCGAATCGCGGTCACGCTGCCCGCGAGCGACGCCGACCTGGTCGAGCAGTACGGCGATTGGATCAAGGCGGAGGTCCTCGCCGTTTCGCTGGAAGCGAACGGCAGCGCTTCCGATCCCCAGATCTCGAAGGCGTAGCCCCGTCCCTTCGAGCGGTCCCACCGGCGCCTCGCCGGGCAGAAGTTCCACTTTGTGTTGCATCCCTCGCGCGTCCCGCAACCGTTTTTCGAACACGGTGGGCAGGTGCCCCGTTGGCCTCCCCTCCATCCGGATTACGAGACGGCACTCGACACGCTCGCGAGGCTCGAGGTGTCCTACGCCGAGGCGCTACGACGCCTGATTCCCTTGGAACAGCGGCTCGGTATCGGCCGTCCCACCTACTGGAAGGTGCGCCGCCACCTGCAGGCGGAACGCCATCGACTCGACCTGCGTCGCGAGGAGCGGCGCCGCCTTACCGACGAGATCCTGCGCGACCTGATGGTCGGGCTGGTGCCGATCCGGAGATACTTCTGATGCAACACAAGCCCGTCGCTCGTGCCCTCGCGGGCGCTCGGGGTTGACGGCGAGGGCTAGGTCTGCGCGTCCGCGAGGGCGAGCTCACGGCGAAGCTCGACCGGCAAGCGAAAGACCACGTCCTCGTGGACCGACTGGAACGGCTCGATCGAATCGACGCCGCGGGCCCGGAACCAGTCGCAGACTCGTTCCACGAGCTTCTCGGGCGCGGAGGCTCCTGAGGTGATTCCGACCGACTCGACGTCGTCGAGCCAGCGCTCGTCGATGTCCGACTCGTCGTCGATCAGGTGGGAGTCGACTCCTCCCGCTCGCGCGACCTCCACGAGTCGGTTCGAGTTCGACGAGTTGCGAGAGCCGATGACGAGCAGGAGCTCGACTTCGGCGAGCAGGTCCTTGACGGCCCACTGCCGGTTGGAGGTCGCGTAGCAGATGTCGTCACGCTTCGGCGCTCGAATCGTCGGAAACCGGCGCCGGAGCGCCGCGATGATCTCCTCCGTCTCGTCGACGGACAGCGTCGTCTGGGTGATGTAGGCGACCCGTTCCGGGTCGGCGAACTCCACCGTCTCCGCATCCTCGACCGTCTGCACGAGGACAATTGCATCGGGAGCCTCGCCGGTGGTCCCGATTACCTCCTCATGCCCTTCGTGGCCGATCAGCGCGATCGAGTACCCCTCGGCGGCGTAGCGGCGGGCTTCGACGTGGACCTTGGTCACCAGCGGACACGTCGCGTCGATCGTGTTGAGCCGTCTCGCTCCCGCGTTCTCGTACACAGAGGGCGCGACGCCGTGAGCAGAGAGCACGACGGTCGCCCCTTCCGGCACCTCGGTCTCGCTCTCGACGAAGACGGCGCCGCGTTGCTCGAGCTCGTGGACGACGTGGGCGTTGTGCACGATCTGCTTGCGAACGTAGACCGGCGGTCCGTGAAGGTCGAGGAGCTGTTCGACCGTCTCGACCGCACGCTCGACGCCGGCGCAGTAACCGCGCGGCGACGCAAGGAGGACCCGCTTGACCATCGGAGCCATGGTATCGACGTGGTGTTTTCCGCTTTTCAAAGATGGGCCGGTCGGCCTATTGGATTTTGGTCGCCGCGCGGGTAGCGTCCTTCGCACTGGGCGACGCGAACCGCGGTGCGCGTACCTGGCCACGATCCGCGGTGAGCACTAGGGAGCGCCCGCCGCACCGACCCCCCCGAGCGGCGGGCCTCCCTCGTTTCATGCGCCCGAATCTGGCCGTATCATCGCGAGCAGGGTGATGGCTCTTTTCGTCCCGCTCGCGGCGGCATTCGTCGGCTATCTGCTGCTGGGCCTCGCGGCTGCAATCTTCGCGGTCGCGATCACGCTGCTCGCCGTCTTCCGCCGTCAGGCTCGTGCCGGGTCCTCGTCGACGGCGGAGGCCGAGGCCGGTCCCTCGGCGACGACGGAGGTCGAGTCGAGGCCCGCGCACGCAGCGACTGCCGAAGGCCTCGACTCCGCCACCTCGTTCTCGACGAGTCTCTCGTACGCGGCGGAGCCGCAAGCGATTGCACGCATGCTGCTCGAAGAGGTGGCGACGCGTCTCCCGGTCCAGTTCGCCGCACTCGCATTGATCAGCGACGACGCTAAAGAGGCACGAGGCCTGTACGCGTGGAGCGACGGGGCCGACGTGGAGTGGTGGTCCTCACTCGTCCTCGATCTCGAGACCGAGTCGTCGGCGATCGGGAGCGCCGTGTTCGAGGCGGCGCCGCTGACGATCTACGACGTCGAGTCGTCGCCGCGGATCAACCGGCGGATCGCCGACCGTGTGGGAGCAAAGAGCGCCGCCTTCGTCCCGTTGATCTCGGGCGATCGGGTCATCGCCGTGCTCGTCGCCGCGACGACACGACAACGGCGTCCGTTCCCCGGGGACGAGATCACCCTTCTCGAGTCGCTCGCCGCCGAATCCGTGCTTGCACTCGAGCGAAC
>DASZCE010000302.1:0-4646 GCA_035943455.1 Gaiellaceae bacterium
TGAGCGCGAGCTCCTTGCACTTCGCCTGGTCTTCCCAATCGGAGGAGTACGCGTTCAGCGTCTGAACGCCGGGATCCGCCTCCTTCGCGCCTGCCTGGTAGGCGGCGATGAAGCGGTCGACCGGCGGCTCCTTGTAGCCGCCGACGGAGCCGATGACGTCCGGCCCGCCGGCGCGCTTCACCGTCAGCCCGGCGAGGTAGCCCGCGAGGTAGCCGACCTCCTGCTCCTTGAACAGCAGGCCGACGACGTTCGGCGGCTTGTGCTTGAGGCTCGCCTGGTCGACGTCGACGATCGCGAACTTTGCGTTCGGGAACTGCGTCGCGGCGGTGTCGATCGCGTTGCCCTGGGCAAAGCCGACGCCGATGATCAGGTCGAAGCGCTGGCGGACGAGTGAGGCGTAGTTCGGGACGTAGTCAGCAGCGGAGGCCGACTCGACCACGCGCGTCTTGATCCCGAGCTCCTTCTCCGCACGCTTGAGGCCCTGGTACGCGAGCTGGTTGAAGCCGCGGTCGTTCAGCTGCCCGAGGTCGGTGACGAGCGCGACGCGGACGTCGCTCTTCACCGCCGTCGTCGTCGGCCCGGCCGCGTTGTCGTCGCCGCCGCATCCGACGAGACCGAGCCCCAGTGCGACCGCGACGGCGAGCCTGGGCACGAGGTTTTCGCTTGCTAGTCTCAAACCTAGTGGCGAAGTCTACGCGACCGGCGCCGCTCCACGTCACGCTCGCTGTCGTCTTCCAGGTCCGCGGTGACGAGCTGCAGGTGCTGATGTGGGAGCGGGCGCGCAATCCGTTCAAGGGGAGCTGGGCGCTGCCCGGCGGCTACCTCGAGGCGAACGAGACCCTGGAGGAGTCGATCCGGCGGCACCTCGCTGCCAAGGTGGACATACGGGAGCTCGCCCACCTCGAGCAGCTCGAGACCCGGAGCGACCCGAAGCGGAACCCGCGCAGGTGGGAACTCGCGACCGCGTATCTCGGCCTCGTCCCCGCCGGGCTGGATCCGGCGGTGCCGCCGGACACTGCGTGGCATCCCGTCGCGTCGCTTCCGCCCGCCGCGTTCGATCACGGCAAGATGGTCGAAGCGGCCCTCCAGCGCCTTCGCGCGAAGCTGTCCTACACCAACATTGGCTTTGCGCTGGCGCCGTCCCGCTTCACGCTGTCCGAGCTCCGGACGATCTACGTGGCCGCACTCGGGCGCGAGGTCTCCACGACGAACCTGCACCGCGTCCTGCTTCGGCGCGGTGTGCTCGAGGAGACAGGCTCGAAGCGCGAGCCCGGCAGGACCGGCGGCAGGCCGGCGGAGCTCTTCCGCTTCCGCTCCGCGAAGCTCGAGGTTACGGACCCCTTTGCCGTGCTCAAGCCCCGGCCATGATCAGCCGGTCTCGGCCCGCTCGCTTCGCCTCGTACAGCGCAGAGTCGGCGCGGCCGACGAGCTCCTCCGGTGATTCAGAGCCGTCCCAGCAGGCCACCCCGGCGGACACGGTCTGCGTCCCAGGCATCGCCAGCCGCAGTCGCTCGAGCAGCGCCTGCGCGTCGCCGAGCGCGCAGCCGGGCAGGAGCACGGCGAACTCCTCACCGCCGTAGCGCGCCAGCATGTCGCTCGCGCGCAGCTGCTGCGACCACGCCGCGGCCGCCTGCTTGAGGAGACGGTCACCGGCCTGGTGACCGCGGTCGTCGTTGAAGCGCTTGAACCGGTCGAGGTCGAGCATCGCAACGCAGACGGGGCGGCTGTCGCGCTTCGCCCTCGCGAGCTCCCGCGGAAGCTCGTGCTCCCAGGCCCGCCGGTTCGGCAGTCCGGTGAGGTCGTCCGTCCGTGCGCTCGTCTCCAGCTGAGCCAGGAGCTCCGCTCGGTCGATCGCGATCGCGGCCTCGGCGGCGAGCATACGCAGCCCCGATTCGGTCGCCTCCCCGAGCGCAGGCACCGGACGTCGCCAGCCGACGACGAGTACGCCGACCGGAAGCTCGTCGCGCAGAACGGGCTCGACGTGGAGTCCCGCTTCGCCGACGAAGAGGGAGCGAGAGGAGGCGTACGTGACAGCGGCCGGCGAGGCTTCGCCGGTGTCGAGCGAGACGTCGTCACCGACGGCGGCGGTGCGAACCAGCGCACCCTCGCCGTCAGGCTCGATGAGCTGGGCGAAGTCGGCGCCGGCGATCGCGAGCGCGGACGAGCACACAGCATGGCGAACTGCCTCCGGATCGGACGACCCAGCCATCCGCCTCGTCACCGACGTGACCGACGCCATGTAGGCAAGCGTCCGTCTGGTCTCGTTCTCGTTGCGTGCTGCGTCCTCCGCGCGCGAACGCAGCGCCGTCACGAGGCTCTGGACCGTGAAGCCGACGATCGGCGCGATGCAGATCCACAGAATCGCTTGTCGCCATTCCGACGGTGGATATTCGGGCGCGCCGAGCAGGAAGAGCGGGGCGAGGAACATTGACGCCAATCCGGCGATGCCGATCGCCAGCTGGCCCCGTGTTCCGTACAGCGCGAGCCAGAAGACGGGAAGCATGGCGAGCGCGGAGTAGCCGGAGACGGCGCCGCTCTGGCTCTCGCGCAGCAACGCGATGACGGCGAAGTAGGCGAGCGGCGGGACGACCTCGGCGAAACGAGGCAGCCGATGCCAAGGCGCGTAGACCACGGTGGCGACGATCAGCGCTGAGAGGGCGACGGCAAGGAGGACGACATTCGGTCGGTCGCCAACTGGCGGCGGCGGCAGCACGGCGAGTGACAGGACCATCACGCCCAGGAACGGCGCGCTCCTCCGCAGGAGACCGGGGCGCGCGAATGCGCCGGCGTCGTGGGCCTCAGGAGACCTCACACCGATGAACTGGTCGGTCGGGCCGCGCTCATCGGCAATCCTCCGAACGGGTGGTGACTAGAGGCGTTGCGCGGCTGCGCTCAGGTCAACCAGAAGATCAGGAAGGCGATGACGGCGATGATCGCAACGACGACGGCGATGAGGCCTCCGACGCCGCCGATCACGAGCGCCGGCGTCCGCGCGCTCTCGCCGCGTGCGGCCTCGCGTGCCTCCCGCTCGAGCGGCGCGTCGTCGGGACGCTTCGGCTCCTCCGCCACCTCACGGATCCTAGTCCCGTCGGGACACGACGAGCGCCTGGCACCCGTCGTAGGACAGGCGCCTGAGGACGGAGCGGCTACCGTGCCGCCGTGGGTGCGACGGTCGAGCTCCCCGACGGCCGCGCGCTCGCGTACTCGGAATGGGGACCCGCCGACGGCTTTCCGGTTCTCGGCTTCCTCGGCACGCCGCTGTCGCTCCTCGCCCACCTCGGCGAGGCGCCGGAGGCGGCGGACGTGCGGCTCGTCCTCGTCGACCGTCCGGGCTACGGCCGCTCCGAGTTCAAGCGGGACCGCACGCTGCTGGACTGGCCCGACGACGTGCGCGAGCTCGCAGACGTGATCGAGCTCGACCGATTCGCGGTCTTCGGCATGTCCGGCGGCGGACCCCACGCCGCCGCATGCGCCTACTCGCTTCCGGACCGCGTGTCGGCGCTCGCGCTCGTCAGCTCGCCCGCCCCGGTCTGGGATCGGCGCGAGCTCCGCTACTCCCTCCCCCTCCACCGCCAGCCGCTCGTCGAGCTGGCGGAGCGCGATCGGAAAGGCGCAGCCCGGATGCTGGTCGAGGACTGCCGGCGTCAGCTCGAGCGTCTGGCCGAGGGCGAAGACATGGATGACGCGTCGGCCGACCCGCAGCTCCGCGATCGCCTCCGTGCGGCGATGCTCGACGCGACCCCGGAGGGTTACGCCCACGACCTCCTCGTCCTCTTCGTCTCGCCGTGGGGTTTCACGCCCGAGCAGATCGGCGTGCGCACGACGATCTGGCACGGCGACCGCGATCCGGCGGTGCCGTTCGCGATCGCCGAGTTCTACGCCGCGACCATCCCACACAGCGAGCTGCATGCCGTCCGCGGCGAGGGGCACCTCGTCCTTTGGTCGCATGCAGAGGAGATCCTCTCCAGCTTGAGCGGCGATGGACGCTGACTGTCTCGTCTGCCGGGAGCTTCGCGGCGAGATCGACATTCCCGGCGGCTTCCTGGAGGAGGACCGCGTCGTCCTCGCCTTCCACGTCCCGCCCTTGGCCGTCGAGGTCGGCGACCCTTCGCCGTACCTCGGGCATCTGCTGATCGTCACGAGGCGCCACGCGCCCCGGCTCGGCGACTTGACCGACGACGAGGCGGCTGCGGTCGGCCGCGCCGCCGCACGGCTAGCTCGGGCACTCATCGACGTCGGCGGGGCCGAATGGGTCTACTCGGCGGTGATCGGAACGGGCACGCCGCACTTCCACCTCCACCTCGTTCCGCGGTACCCGGGAACACCGCCGGACGTCCCGTGGTACGCGGTCGACGAGTGGGAGGGCGCACCACGTGCCGACGCCGACGAGATCGCCGCCCTCGGCGCGCGACTCAAGGCGTCGCTGGGCAGCTAGGTTACGCGCATGTGCCGAAACATCCAGACACTCTTCAACTTCGAGCCTCCTGCCACCCAGGAGGAGGTCCACGACGCGGCGCTGCAGTACGTCCGCAAGATCAGCGGCTTTACCAAGCCCTCGGGCGCCAACGAGGAGGCGTTCATGCGTGCAGTGGACGAGGTCGCCACCGCTACGCGCCGCCTTGTCGACTCGCTGGTGACCACCGCGC
>DASZCE010000303.1:0-7505 GCA_035943455.1 Gaiellaceae bacterium
CATCGAACCGGTTCGCGTAGCGCTCCACCATCACGATCTGGAGCGCCTGCGCCGCAGCGCTCAGGAGGACGAGCAGATCACCCGCCGCCGAGCCCTTGGGCACCCCGGAGAGCAACGCCAGGCCAGTGAGCGCCAGGGCGACGGCCGCCCAGAGCTCTCGTGGGATCGGACTGCGGAAGAGCGCGAGCGCGAGCAGCGGCGTGAAGAGGACGTAGAGGCCCGTGATGAAGCCGGCGTTCGTGACCGTCGTCCGTTCGAGCCCCGCCGTCTGCAGGCCGATCCCGAGTGCGACGAGGAACCCGAGCACCGCGCCGGCCAGCAAGCCCTCCCGGCCGAGCGACAAGAGCCGTCGCGCCGCCGGCGGCGCCAGCGCGGCAGAGGCGACGAGGTACCGGACCCCGAGGAACGCGAACAGCGGATAGACCGCGACCGCGTCCTTGACCTGGACGAAGGTGACGCCCCAGACCGCCGTGACGAGGATCAGCGCGGCGGTCGCCACGCGGCGAGTCTAGGGCACCCCTCGTTACGGCGGCGGCTCGGCGATCCGAGGGTCGGCGGTCCGCGCGTCGGTCAGATCCTCCTCGATCTGTTCGTACTCCGAACCGCGGTCTTGCTCGAGCGGCTCTTCCGCAGGGTCGAGCGCGGGCCACAGATCCTCGCGAACGTCGCCTTCCTCACGAAGCGCGTCGTCGCCGCTCATCAGGTCACCTCCTGTTGCTCTTCGCCCTCGTGCGGGCTCGGCTCGTTCTCCTCCCAGTCGAGGTCGGAGGATCGCTCGGCCTCCTCCTCCTCCGGGGCAGCCGGCTCGCGCTCCTCCGCACTGTCGATCTCAGCCACCTTGACCGCCCCGTTCCTGGAAGCCAGAGTCCTGCTCGTCTCCCTCGTGGCCCTCTTCGGAGGGATCGCCCATCTGCCAGCGATCGTCGTCGTCGGGCTCCGGCGGAGCGTCGTCGCGAAGCTCCTCTTGCTCGCTCATGCGTCGTCGTCCATGGCGCCCGGCACGTCGTCCATCCCGCCGCCGGGCATGTCCTCCGCCCCGCCACCCGGGACGTCTTCAATCCCGCCGGGCATGTCCTCCATGCCGGCGCCCGGGGTGTCTTCGATACCTCCGCCCATACCGCCTTCCTGCTCCTCGCCTTCCTCAGGCCAGTCGGACATCTCCCTCCTTTCGGGTCGGTAGACCCGTTGTTTCTCCGCGAGGCAGCCCTGAAACCACCGGGTACGCTCTCCCCCGTGGATCCGCTCACCGACGGCTGGGGCCGCGAGCTCAAGAGCGTTCGGGTCTCCGTCACCGACAAGTGCAACTTCCGCTGCCGCTACTGCATGCCGGCGGAGGGGCTCGAGTGGCTCGGGCGCGAGGAGCTTCTGAGCTTCGAGGAGCTGGCGCGTGTCGTCAACGTGCTGGCCCGGATGGGAATCGAAGAGGTGCGGCTGACCGGCGGGGAGCCGCTCGCGCGCAGAGACCTGCCCGTGCTCGTGTCCATGCTCGCCGAGATCGAGGGCGTCACGGACCTCTCGCTGACCACGAACGGCGTGCTGCTCGACCGCTTCGCGGGCCCGCTGGTCGACGCAGGCCTTCGCCGCCTCAACGTCTCGCTGGACTCGCTCTCGCACGTCCGCTTCGCGGAGATCACGCGCCGCGACGCGCTCGACCGCGTCCTGGCCGGTCTCGAGGCGGCCGAGCGCTACACCCAGCTGCGTCCGATCAAGGTCAACTGTGTCGCGATCCGAGGCTTCACCGAGCAGGAGGTGCCGGCGCTCGCCGAGCTCGCTCGCCGAAAGCCCTACGTCGTCCGCTTCATCGAGTTCATGCCTCTCGACGCCGAGGAGCGGTGGGTCGGCGACGACGTCCTCACGGGCGCCGAGATCCGCGCGCTGATCGAGCGGCGCTGGCCGCTGGAGGAGATCCCGGCCAAGCCCTCTTCCACCGCGCGGCGCTTCCGGTTCGCGGACGGTGCCGGCGAGCTCGGCTTCATCAGCCCCGTCTCGGAGCCGTTCTGCTCGTCCTGCGACCGCATCCGCCTCACCGCTGACGGCCAGCTCCGCACCTGCCTGTTCTCCCGGCGCGAGTGGGACCTGAAGACGCCGCTGCGCGAGGGGGCGACGGACGAGGAGCTCGCCGACCTGATTCGCTGGGCCGTCCGGCACAAAGAGCTCAAGCACAGGATCAACGATCCGGGCTTCGTGCGCGCCTCGCGCTCGATGAGCCAGATCGGCGGGTAACCGTAGCGGCGGCCACCGGGCCGCTGCTTAGAATCAGAGGATGAGCTCGGTCGCCGCCGCCGAACGCCGCGTCCTGCCGCGCGGATGGCTCGACCTCGTTCGCCAGGTCGTGATCTGGTTTGGATTCGTCCTGGCCTACCAGGTGGCGCGGGGAATCGCCGACCGAAGCCCGTCAGTCGCATTCGAGAACGCACGCGGCGTCATCGACTTCGAGCGCCGGGCCACGGGACTGTGGGAGCTGTCGCTTCAGAGCTGGACGGAGTCGTACCACGCGCTCGGCCTGCTCACGTCCTGGACGTACTGGCTCTCCCAGTTCGCCGTCGTCGGCCTGGCGCTGCTCTGGGTCTACTTCCGCCACTACGACCATTTCATCCGGTTCCGGAACCTGCTGATGCTCGCGAACGTGCTCGGTCTGATCGGCTACGTGCTGCTCCCGACGGCACCGCCGCGCTACTTTTCGGAGCTCGGCTTCGTCGACACGCTCGCAGGCCTCGGGACGCCCAACCACGGGTCGTCGCTCGTGGAGCTGGCGGCGAACCCCTACGCCGCGATGCCGAGCCTGCACGCCGCTGATGCCCTGATCGTCGGCGTCACGCTTGCCATCCTGGTCCGACCTGGATGGCTGAAAGCACTTTGGCTCGTCTGGCCGGCCTGGGTCTGGTTCGCGGTCATGGCGACGGCGAACCACTTCTGGCTGGACATCGCCGCAGGGATCGCCGTGGTGCTCGCGGCGGCCGCGGTGATTCACGGCCGGGCGCTGAGGCGGGCGCTCGTGCGACCCGGGTAGTGGCGCGCGGCGAGAGCGCGGCAGCTCGGCTCAAGGACGGCTACTCCACCGGCGTCCGCCGGCTTGCCGCCCGCTGGATCGTCTCCCTCGCGCGCACGCGGATCACGCCGGACGCGCTGACGGTTCTCGGCCTCTCGATCTGCGCCGCTGCTTCGGTCTGCGTCTACTTCGAGAACCGCAACGAGCTCCTCTGGTACTGGACCGGCGCCGCGCTCTTCTGGGCCGGGTCGCTGCTCGACGTCCTCGACGGAGCGCTCGCGCGACAGAGCGGCAAGGGCACGCCGTTCGGCGCCTTCCTCGACTCGACGACCGATCGTCTCGGCGAAGCCCTGATGCTCGGCGCGATCGGCCTGGTGTTCGCGCGCCACGACAACGAGGTCGCACTCGGGGCGACGTTCGCGGCCCTCACCGGCTCGTTCCTCGTCAGCTACACGCGCGCCCGCGCCGAGGCGCTGTCCCTGGAGGGAGACGTCGGCATCGGCAGCCGTGCCGAGCGTGTGACCGTGATCGTGACGGGGCTGTTCCTCGCCCCATGGGGGCTCTTGCCGTGGGCCGTCTACCTCCTGAACGTGACGGCCTGGGTCACCGTCGTCCAGCGGATCGTTCACGTCCGTCGACAGCTGAAGCAGTATTGAGGTAGTCTGCTAGCACTTGAGTGCTAGCAGACGAGACGTGCTCGTGCGGATGCCCGGCGAGCTGAAGGAGCGCCTCGCCGAGGAAGTGGTCCGGTCGGGGTCCAGCCTCAATGACGTCGCCGTCGGCATCCTCGCGTCCCGGTTCGCGATTCCGTTCGAGCCGAGCGGGCGCAAAGGCGCTCCGCCGAAGGCGAAAGGCGACGTGCTGCTCCGGATGCCCGCGTCGCTCAAAGACAAGCTTCAGACGCGCGCGGCCGAGCGCCGCCGCGGGGCGAATGACCTCATCGTCGAGATCCTGAGCGAGCGCCTCGGCGCCGCGCCCAGCAAGAGAAAGGAACGCATGCCATCGAGAAACGGAAGCTCCCCGAGGCGCGAGGATCGCGTCCGCGTCGCCATCATCGGTGTCGGAAACTGCGCGAACTCGCTCGTCCAGGGCGTGGAGTACTACAAGGACGCACCCGAGGACGAGTTCGTCCCCGGGCTCATGCACGTAAACCTCGGCGGGTATCACGTCCGCGACATCGAGTTCAGCGCCGCCTTCGACGTCACCACCGAGAAGGTCGGCAAGGACCTCGCCGAGGCGATCTGGGCGCGGCCGAACGAGACGTACAAATTCGCGGAGGTGCCGAAGACCGGCGTCAAGGTCTCGCGCGGGATGACCCACGACGGGATCGGCAAGTACCTCTCCGAGGTCGTCGAGAAGGCGCCGGGAGACACGGACGACGTCACGCGCATCCTCCGAGAGACGGGCACCGACGTCGTCGTCAACTTCCTGCCGGTCGGCTCCGAGGAGGCGACCAAGTGGTACGCGGAGCAGATCCTGAACGCCGGTTGCGCGATGGTGAACTGCATGCCGGTGTTCATCGCGAAGGGCGGCTACTTCCAGAAGCAATTCGAGGAGCGCGGCCTGCCGATCATCGGCGACGACATCAAGTCCCAGGTCGGAGCCACGATCACCCACCGGGCGCTGACGCAGATCTTCCGCGACCGAGGCGTCCGCCTCGACCGGACGATGCAGCTCAACGTCGGCGGCAACTCCGACTTCCTGAACATGCTGGAGCGCGACCGCCTCGAGTCCAAGAAGATCTCGAAGACGAACGCGGTCACCTCGGTGCTGGACTACGACCTCGGTGAGGGGAACGTGCACGTAGGCCCGTCCGACTACGTTCCCTGGCTCACCGACCGTAAGTGGGCGTACATCCGGATGGAGGGCACCACCTTCGGGAACGTCCCCATCAACGTCGAGCTCAAGCTCGAGGTCTGGGACTCGCCGAACTCGGCGGGGATCGTGATCGACGCGGTGCGGCTGGCGAAGCTGGCGCTGATCAATGAGATCTCCGGCGCGCTGGAGGCGCCCAGCGCCTACTTGATGAAGTCGCCGCCGAAGCAGATCCCCGACGCGCAGGCGCGCGACGCCGTCGAGCGCTTCATCGCGCAGAACGCGCGGAAGAAGGCCAGGCAGCGAGCGGGAGCGACGCGCTAAAGCCGACTCCGGGCCCGGGCGGGACTACCTGAGGAAGGGTCGGCGCTCGCGCGTCGACCCTCCCTCGGTGCCGCAGCTCCATCGGAGAAGGGGACTAGTCGTCCTCCTGCTCCCAGTCCTCGTCCGCGTCGTCGCGTCGTCCTCAGGTCCCATCGTCTTGCACCGTCCGCGCGGCCTTCGCCGAACCGATGCCTTGAGTGAAGGAGCGCTCGGCGGCCGTGGGAAGCGCGGACCTTCTGTTGCGGATAGCAAGTCAAACCGATATCGAGACCTCTCGACCCGTAGTCGAGGGAGGGCCGACGCGGCCCCGACCCTCCCCCTGTTGCCGCAGCTTGTTCGGAAAGGCGCGCGTACCCAGAACGCCTATTTTCCCATCTCGATACGGGTTTGCAAGTGGGTTTGGAACCGTAATTGACTGACAAATCAATCGGGGCAATTTCGACATAGGGTTTGCGCAGGAATCACTCGGATCGGCGGGCGGCTAGACTCGGCGCCCGTGGCGCTCCGGATCTGCCTCGTCACACCGTTCTCCTGGTCGCAGCCTCATGACGTCAACGAGCACGTCGCCGGTGCGGCCGGGGCGCTTCGGGCGCTCGGACACGAAGTCAGCGTCCTTGCCCCCTCCAACCGCGCCGCCGACCTGCTCGCGGGACGGCGCGCGCTCCAGGACGGCGCCAGCCGCGACGTGATCGCCCTCGGGCCGGCGGTGCCGATCTCGCGGCGAAGCCGGATCGGCCTTCCTGTCGGCGTCCGGGCAAATCTCGCGCTCGCCCTGGCGCGCGGCGAGTTCGACGTCGTCCACGGGTTCGAGCCGGGATTGCCGAGCCTGTCCTATCTCGCGCTCCGGGACACGCGATCCTTGGCGGTGGCGACCTTCTTCTCGCCGGAGCGGCTCGGCTATCCGCCCGGGCGAACGCAACGGAAGCGCCTGCTCGGACGGATCGACGCGCTGCTCGCGACCTCGGCGCTCGCGGCGGAGGCCGCGCAGGCCCGCTTTCCCGGCGAGTATCGCTCGATTCCGCTCGGAGTCGACATCGATCTCTTCGCGCCGGGGGAGAAGCGGAACCTCGTCGTCTGCGAGTGGCGCACCGGCGAGCGGGCGCTGACTCGCGCCGTCATTTCCGTGTTGAAGGAGCTCCCTGCGTGGGAGTTGATTCTCCTCCGGACGAAGCCGCTCTCTGGGCGGCCGTCGATCAGCCTCTCGCTTCGGGACCGCGTGCACGTGCGCACCGCTCGTGCGGGCGAAATGCGAGCTCCGCTGCTGAACGAGGCTGAGATCTTCGTCCCCGCGCTCGACGGCCTTGCTCGACTCGAGCTCGAGGCGCAAGCGGCCGGAGCGGCAATCGCGGCGCCGCGCGGCGTCCGGGAACAACCGGCGCTCGCCGCGGCCGCGCTCGCGCGGCTGGCCGAGAACGAGGAGCTACGGGCAGAGGCGCAGGCGGAGTCGCGCCGGCAGGCCGAAGGTCAGAGCTTCGCGGCGCTCGGGCGGGAGCTCCACGATCTGTACGAGAGCCTGGCACGTCGCCGCCGCTCGAAGGCGAGGTCGCCGGACCCGCTCGCGGATCGCCCGTGGATCCTTTGTGATCTCCACACCCACACGTCGTGGTCGCACGACTGCCTCGTCGAGCCGGCGGAGCTCCTCGATCACGCCGAACGTCAGGGGCTCGGCGCGCTCGCGGTGACGGATCACAACACGTTCGGCGGCGCCCTCGAAGCGCTCGAGCTGGCCCGCGACCGCACGCTGACGGTCATCCCCGGCGAGGAGATCAAGACCGCCGGACAGGGAGAGGTGATCGGCCTCTTCCTGCGTGAGGAGATCCCTCGGGGCATCTCGTTCGAGGACACCGTCGCGGCGATCCGCGAGCAGGGAGGGCTCGTCTACCTCCCCCACCCCTTCGACCGCATGCACGCGATCCCCGACGCGGCGACGCTCCACCGCCATCTCGCCGACATCGACGTCTTCGAGGTCTACAACGCGCGGCTGCTCTTCGAGCAGTACAACGACGAAGCCGAGCGCTTTGCCCGGAAGTACAACCTGACGATGGCCGCGGGCTCCGATGCACACGTCTTGCAGGGCCTCGGCACCGGCGGCGTGCGGATGCGCGCGTTCAACGACCCCGAGGAGTTCCTGGTCAGCCTGCGCACCGCCGAGGTGCTGCGGCGTCCGCGGTCGCTCGCCTACCTGCAGGCGCTGAAGTGGAAGGCCCAGGTCAAGGAAAGAGTGCGGTAGGAGAGAAAGCAGAGGTGCCGCCCTTGAGCCCTGTGACGGACGAGATCCACGAGCGCTACCTGCAGAAGGCGATCACCGAGATCAACGAGCTCGGCGACGAGATCGCACGGTCCGACGAGAGCCGCGTGCCGGCGCTCGGGTCCGGTC